>JAMWDF010000222.1 GCA_023818865.1 Candidatus Omnitrophota bacterium | reverse complement strand
GCTAATTGGCGCCTCCAATGGGTCGCCAAGAAGCTCTCTCATAAAACGGATGCCCTCGCTACGACAAACATAATCTGCTAACTGGCGCAACTCTGCTTCTTGTTCAAAGTTCTGGTCAAGGCACACCACCCCATAACCACCGAGAATGATCTTGGTCTGGGGTGAAATTTCTTTAATTAGCCGGCACATGGTCAACACTTTTTCGTAAAACAGAGAGGCAGCAAAATGGATCCCTACGTAGTCATAGCCCTTCTTTAACTCCCTGATGAAGGTAGGTAAGGTAGGATTTTCCAGAACCGTGGATGGGGCAGAAATATTCTGGGCAATGAGGTGAAGAGGTAGAGGAGGATAATAACTCTCAAATGTAAATATCTGTTGACCTATAGTCAACCTTCCGGCGTATAGGTCCATCATACTGGAGCCGTCCGGAAAAGTAGCGAAAGGCTGATAAACCGAGGTGAATAATATTTTGGGCATTTCTTATATTTTAATTCCCCAAAGCCAGGGTGTCAAAAGTAATCCTTGCTGGCAGAGAAAAAATCTAACTGGGGATCGATCCTTGACCGAGGGCTGCCAAACGATTAGAATAGGCTAGAACACGTTGGAGGTCTTTACGCTTATAACCTTTGGTGGAGGAAAATGAAGAAAATAATAGGATGTATTTTAGGGTCCAGCCTGATGTTCTTCCAGCTTCTTCAGGCAGCGGTAATAGCTACCCGCTTGAGCAATCCAGAAAGCGTCAGCGGACAGGCAGATGGGCTTTTTCCAGGAGGCGATCGGGAAAATAGTTATGCCTGGTGCATGGATATTCTTAAACAACCTGATGGAGAATATCTTTATGTAGGCAGTAACCGGGACCTTGTCTACCTTTTTCTTGTGGCTTCTCTTCAAGCAGGGAACTTCCCTCCCGACGTAACCATTGATTATCTGTGTGAGAGCGTTTTTCAAGGAGACATTACTTCAGCTACGGACTTGAGAGGAAGAATTTTTCGGAGAAAGGCTAATGATGATAACGGGGAATGGGAACTTGTGTATACTTCTCCTCTCATTCCTGGCACTTTTTTCCCTAGAGATTTGGGTTACCGAGGGGCATTAACTTTTATAGATAGTGCTGGCACGGACACTGCACTTTATATTGTAACCACTGCCTTGCCTGTTCCTGGAGTGCCGATTTCGACCAGAGTACTTAAATTCCCCCATAATTTTGGGCCAGGGAGCCAACCTAAGGAAGTTTTGAGGTTAGCTTCTCTGCCAGGACAGTCCAATACTTTAAGGCCTATTGCCCAATACAATGGAAAGCTTTACGTTGGTACTTCGACCAATGAGATCTACGAAAGTGCTCTTCCTCCAGAGCAGACGCCCTCTCCCTGGCCACCGGATACAGCTACTGTCGGTTGGAGGGTCGTGGCTACGGATATTGATTTTCTTCAGGCAGGCGAAAAGTATAAATATTTTTGCTGGGAGTTTCAAGAATATAACGGGTACCTGTATGTGGTCTTAGGGAGCATTGAACCAGATGACCATGCTACTCACGGGTTCCTGCTTTTCCGCGGCAGGCTGGAACCGGCAGCCAAACACGCTAACGAGGCTGGCTGGGTATGGGAAGAAATTGTTGGTGATACAGGGCTATATCCTCCAGGTATGGGAATATCTTCCCACGGTGTTGCTAGTCTGGTCGTTTTCAATGACTATCTATACGTCGGGACTTTTAATGACGTTCTGGGTCCATTAATAACATCTGGCCCTGCCGGGATTATTACCAGTATAAATCCACCAAGAATTTATCGGTTTAGCCGTGACCACCAAGTTGAGATGGTGATTGGCGATGTTAATCCAGATAGTCCCTATCTTTTTCTGCGTAGTCGGATCGGAAATTACGGCTCGGGCTTCTTTAATCGTAGTCTTACCCAGGTGTTTTTCCCGCAGCCCTGGAATACCTTTAATTATTCAATGAACCAGTACATCTGGTGGATGGAAGTCTACCAGGGTAAACTTTATTGTAGCACCTTTGATATCCGAGTTTTTTTAAAGTATCTCACCGATGAGGCCCTGGTGGTTTTCGGCATTGATGATGCTGGAGTTAGAGAACAAATCCTTCGGGCGATTGTTTTACTCTCCCAAGCCAACAATAATCCAGCCGGTTTTGATGTTTATGTCACCGCTGATGGGACAAACTGGCAACCAGTAACCCGGGATGGATTTGGAGACCAATTTAATTACGGCGGTCGGGTGCTGAAGGCCGCGGATAACTCTATGTATATTGGTACGGCTAATCCTTTTTATGGATGCCAGGTGTGGCGATTGGAAGAACAGGTTGGTTCTGCCGGCGGAGGGAATTGTTTTATTGCCACCGCAGCTTTTGATACCCCATTGGCCGGACCAGTTCAGGTATTGCGAAATTTCAGAGATAACTTGTTATTGAAGTTCCAGGCCGGAAAAGGTTTTGTTGCCTGGTATTATCGCCATAGTCCGCTAGCGGCCAGGTTTATTTCCAGGTACCCGCTGGCTAAGTGGTTGGTGAGAATGTGCCTCTATCCGGTGGTGGCTATCTGCTGGTTGTGGCTAAAAGACTATCTAGGTGCCTTGCTGCTGGTTCTGTCTCTTGGATTAATGACAAAAAATTTAGGGTGGTTGAATAAGAAATCAGGGAACTAAAAATGTTTTTTAGCCCGCCTCTGTTTAATAAAAAAGCATCAGATTTTTGCCAGTCTTTTTAATCAATTAATCGCTTGTTAATCATTCAGTTGCTCTCACCAGCCAATTCACCTGAAATGATAAGTAAGGTAATCTGGAGTCTTTGGGAAAATTTGATTATTTGGGTTATAATTTTCTTATGCCGAGTAAAGCTAACTATTCGGATCACAATACAGTGCTTGAAGACCTGAAGAAAGAGATAAGGGATTTTGTTAAACGCAGAAAGTGGGATAAATTTCATAATGCTAAGGATTTATCAGAAGGAATGGTGATTGAAGCCGGAGAATTGCTGGAACACTTTCTCTGGAAATCGGCCCGGGAGTCACAAGGGTATTTGAGAAATCAGAAAAATAAGGATAGAGTGGCTGCGGAACTATCTGACTTACTGATTCTCGCTTTCAATTTTGCTGATCGGTTTCATCTGGATATCACCCGTTCATTACGAAAAAAACTGGCCCTTCTGGAAAGGAGGTACCCGGCCAAGAAGGTCTTCGGTTGTGCCAGGAAATACCGGCCACTTTAGGGAGAACTATGAATGTCCTTTTCATAGTCTGGATGAGTTTGGGGGCTTTTGTTCTCGCTTACCATTTTTATGGCCGGAAACTTGATATCCTGTGGGAAATTGACGCGACTAAGAAAACGCCGGCTGTAGAGAGAAACGATGGGGTGGATTATGTCCCGGTAAAACACTGGAGTATTCTTTTTGGGCACCACTTTGCTTCTATCGCTGGTGCCGGACCGATTCTTGGTCCGGTGATCGCCGCTGTCCTCTGGGGCTGGGGACCAGCATTGTTATGGATTGTCTTGGGCTCAATCTTCTTCGGTGGCGTTCATGATTTTTCTTCTCTGATGTTAAGTCTCCGCCACCGGGGAGGTTCGGTAGGAGATGTAACTTCAGAGGTTTTGACTCAGCGGGTAAAAACGGTGTTTTCTGTTTTTCTCTGGATTACCTTAGTGGTGGTTGTAG
>JAMWDF010000221.1 GCA_023818865.1 Candidatus Omnitrophota bacterium | reverse complement strand
CATAAAAACTTATAATTCCTATGAAGAACTTCTTGAGGATAAGGAAATAGACTTTGTTTATATCCCATTACCGAATCATCTTCACCTTGAATGGATAGAAAAATCAGCAAAAAAAGGTAAACATATTCTCTGTGAAAAACCATTGGCTTTAACCTTAGAGGATTGTCAGGCTATTGTCACCGCTGCCAAGAAGAGCCAAGGGAAATTCATGATTGGCCAGGTTTGCCGTTTTGCCCCAGCTTTTTCTCTTACTAAAAATCTTATTGAGTCCGGGGAAATTGGTGAGTTGTTTTTCGTAGAAAGTGAATATGCCCATGATTACCGGGTAGCTCCAGGAGTGGGTCACTGGAGAAAGGACCCAGCCAGACCGCGGGAACCATTTATTGGCGGCGGATGTCATGCCGTTGATCTTCTCCGCTGGATTGCCGGTGACCCCTTGGAGGTCTTCGCCTACGCCAACCACAAGTGTTTGCCTGACTGGCCAGTAAATGATGCCCTAATCGCTATCTACAAATTTCCTAATGAGGTGATGGGCAAAGTTTTTTGCTCTATTGGTTGCGTAAGACCTTACACCATGAGAAGTGTCTTCTACGGAACAAAAGGAACTATCATTTCAGATAATACCTCTTCTTTCATCCAGATTTGTTCTACCAAATATTTTCCGACCAAGGGAGAGTATGCTTTCGCTTCCGTTCCGGTGAAGACCGCTTCTCACAATGTTGAACAAGAAGTCGCCTATTTCGTTGATTGCATTTTGAACGAAAAACAGGTAGAAATGGATGCTATTGAAGGGAGTAAAACAGTCGCGGCCTGCCTGGCAGCAGTCATCTCAGTTAGAGAAAACCGCAAAGTGGAAGTTCCCTCTGTTTATCAAGGCCTTTTTTAACCCAGAAGGCGTTTGGAACGAATTATCATTAAGCCCCATCGTTTTGTAGACATTATCACCGGATTGGTCGCTGAGACTATTTCCCTACCTCATCCCTATAGCCATACGCTGTATAAAGTAACCTTACTTTTGTTGAGCCAGCCGGCAATAACCCTGCTTTTAACTGGTGGGCCTGAGAATATTTGTCAACCTTGTTCTCACTTGATCAATGGCCTGGGTAATGACACCATTGATACTTCCCGGCTAACTCTTTTCGTGAGATTCTGAAGAAACTGGCTGACCGCATCTTTCTACTCTATGCTGAATTGCCGCCGGAGAAAGTAGCCGAAACAATCAAAAATTTGAAAACCGGGCTCAATTTCATTGGGGACTACTCCAACTGGTTAAAGAATCTTACCCTGCCTCGGAGTTGCTTTTTTTCCGACCGCCGGTGTTTCTCCGCCAGCATCTTTTCTTTTGCCCGGCGATAGCGCCGTCTTTTTTGCCGTCTGATTTTGGCAATCTTTTCCTTTTCAGCCTGGAGACACCCTGTCCGGTATTTCTCTATCTTATCAAGAAGCCCTCGCCAGGCTAGAAACCGATTTAGTCCCTGAGACCGCTCCTTTTGACAACGGACAACTATACCTGTGGGGATATGTTTCAGACAAACACAGGTGGCTCGCCTATTCACATTCTGGCCCCCAGGTCCGCTGGAAGAAATGAAGACTTCTTTTATTTGTCCAGAACGGATATTGAGTCTGGCCGCTCTCTCCTGTAAAGATTTTTGCCTTGAGGGAGAAACAGGGAATATGGGCAAAACAATTAGCGGCCCAGTTTTATTCCCATTGGTATTACTGGTGGTTGTCTCAACGTTGGATTTTTCTTTCATTTGAATAGACCCTAATTGAATAACCTGGTTATAAAGGCTAAAATTAATTTATTCCTGCGAGGGTGGCGGAATTGGCAGACGCGCTGGACTTAGGATCCAGTGCCGCAAGGCATGAGAGTTCAAATCTCTCCCCTCGCATGCTTTAGCTTGTTTCATTCATCCTACTATATTTCTTGCCTTCGGAAAAGAGGCAGCAGTCACCCATTGAGTAAATTAGAGAAGAGGAGAAATAAAATGGCTTCATTGAAAAATTTCCTAAAGAAAATAAAGCTCGGAGAAAAGATAACGATTGTTGCCCTAGGTGATTCTATCACCGAACTAACCTGGCACACCCGCGGTTACCTAAACTGGGTAGGGCTCCTCCAGGAAGCCCTGATGGAAACCTATGGCCGGAACCGCTTCTGGGTAATTAACTCTGGTCGCTGTGGAGAACGGGCCCAACAGGCTCTCAATCGTCTGAAACCAGACGTCTACCGATTTCAACCAGACCTGGTCATCATCAGTTACGGGATGAACGACGCCACTGGCGGCAAGGAATATCTGCCTGTCTTCCGCCGGGGCCTGCAGCAACTCATCCAGACAATCAAGAGGCAATCAGCCGCCGAGATTATTCTTCAGACACCTAACCCGGTGGTGGACCAGACAGGGAAAGAAAAACAAGGCACCTACAACGGGTTGTATGCAAAAGAAATAGTCAGCCTTGGCCGACAGCAAAACTGTGTCGTTATAAACCACTATCAGCGCTGGAAGAAAATAGAAAAGACTTCCGATTGTCTGAAGGAAAAACCTAACCGACTCTGGCTGTATATGGCAGACAGCGTTCATCCTGGGCCTCTCGGACATCGGTTATTTTTTCGGGAGATCGCTGCCTACTTTAACCTACCGGTGTTCCTCCCCTGGGAAATCTAATCCCTGGCCGGCAATAAAGGTACCTTTTGTCTGGAGAACATAAGGTGGCTGGGCAACTCCTTTTGACAAATTTCTAACAGAAATGGTATAATGAGACAGCCTGGAACATGGGCTCTACTGAATAAGGAGGCGAAAATGAAAAAAGAGAAGAGCTTCCACCGGGGGAGGCAGATGGTTAAAGCAAGGTCTCTTTTTACCCGATGTGGCTTCACTCTGATTGAGCTTTTGGTAGTGATAGCCATTATTGCTATTTTAGCGGCGATGCTCCTTCCGGCTCTGGCCAGGGCGCGAGAAAAAGCCAGGGCAGCCACCTGTATGAATAACTTAAAACAGATTGGCTTAGCGATGAGGATGTACGCTCAGGATTACGACCAGTATGTACCTCCCTGGTCAAAAAGTGGGGTCTACTGGGTTCAGGCTCTCTTACCTTACTGCCGGAAAGCCAGTCTCTGGATTTGTCCCAGTGGTTCCCCCAGGGATATTCAGGGAATTGCCCCAGCAAGTAAGATCAGCAATCCCTGGGACCCTTCCCTCAGTGGGGTATTGAATAATGCTCAAAATATCGGCATTAATGGGGCTTCTTTCTATGACACCCATAGGAAACTAACCGTTATCAGTAACCAATCAGAACTAATTTACGCTGGTGATGGCACCGGGTACAACTCTTACTATTCACCCGGCAATAGTAATGGATACAGATACGTTGGGGGAAAATCATTTTATCCTGACCACGGTTCTTCCTGGTATGCTCGGCACAACAAGGGAATCAACTTTTTATTTGTAGACGGTCATGTTTCCTGGCATTCAGAAGGGGAGGCAAGGGGGTGGCCGCAGTATGGCAGCCGGTTTTATATCCAATGAGAGATTTCAACTAATGACGGAGGTGGAAGATGAAGAAAGGTTTTACCTTGATTGAACTTCTGGTGGTAATAGCCATTATTGCTATTTTGGCGGCGATGCTTTTACCTGTTTTGGCTAAGGCGCAGGAACAGGCAAACCGATCAGTATGCGCG
>JAMWDF010000220.1 GCA_023818865.1 Candidatus Omnitrophota bacterium | reverse complement strand
TTATCCGCACCGCCGCTGAAGGCAAGACAGTAGACCAGTTGAAAAAGGATGTGAAGGTTCTTCTTGAAACCTGGAGTAGTATTAGGAACCGGGCGAGCCGCTCGCAAGCCCCACGTCTTCTCTGGGAAGAACTTGATTTGGCTAGCAGCATTCTTCGGGATTATGCCGGTGAGAAAACAACAAAGATCATCACTGATAATGATCGTTGTTATAAGAAACTGAGACAGTATCTTCGGATTTTTATTCCTGAATTGCTCCCCTGTTTGACCTTTCACCGCAGCCGTCTGCCCCTATTTACCCAACTAAAACTGGAAGAACAAATTCGCTCTTTCCTTCAACCCAGAGTTGATTTACCCTCAGGTGGCTATATGTTTTTTGAGGAAAGTGAAACATTGAACAGCATAGACATTAATACCGGAGGAAGCGTCAAGCGAAACTTGGAAGAAACCATCTTCAACACAAACGGAGAAGCTGCTAGAGAGATTCCCCGGCAAATCAGCGTAAGAAATCTGTCTGGCTTGATTGTGATAGACTTCATTGATATGCGTAGCGAAAGCCACCGCCGCCAGATTTTTCAGATATTGGAAAAGGCCCTGGAAGAGGATAAGGCCAGGACGAAAATTCTGCATATTTCTAAACTGGGTCTGGTGGAAATGAGCCGGGAAAAAGTAGGTTTAAGCCTCCGCCAGATCCTTCTGGAAAACTGTCCCCATTGTGGTGGTACCGGCCGGATTAAGTCGTCTGCTCTGGCCGCCATAGAGTTAAAAGAGAAATTGCTGACAGGGCTAGTGTCTGAACCGCGGAAAAAGTTCACCGTCACCCTTTCTCAAAAGCTAGCCCAGTTCATCCAAGAAAACCATGTTCTTGAACTTGGTTTTATGGAGCGAAAAAAAATCATGTTCAAAGTCCTGCCAACGGCAGACGCAGATTACTTTTCCGTTCAGTAACCAAAAGTTTGCTTACCAGTACTTTCTTTCAGAGGAAGATGTAGGTTGAAAAAATCATTCGCAGGGGATAAAATAAGACGGCGAACACAACTAAAACAGGAGGCATCGTGAATATTGTGAAAGAACTATTCTCACTTGAAGGAAAAACTGCCGTGATCACTGGGGGAGCAGGCATTCTCGGAAGCGCTATCGCCCGCGGACTGGGGGAAGCCGGAGCCACCATTGTCATCTGTGACCTAAAGAATAGTGCGGAGACAGCCCAAGAATTAAGAAGAGGAGGAATAAATGCTACTGGTTTCCTCATTGATGTCTTGGACAAGAATAAGATTCAACAGACCCATGACCAAATTATTAAAGAAGTCGGACAAGTGGATATCCTGGTGAACGCGGCCGGGGGAAACATCAAAGAAGCAACCACCTCAAAGGAACTTTCTTTCTTTGACTTACCTCTGCCCGCTTTAGAGAAGGTAGTTGCCCTCAACCTCTTCGGAGGAGCTATCTTACCTGCTCAGGTCTTTGGCCGGAGTATGATTAAGAATTCTGAGGGGGCTTCTATTATCAACATTTCTTCCATGAATGCCTTCCGTCCTCTGACTAGAATTCCAGGGTATTCCGCGGCCAAAGCAGCTGTGAGCAACTTCACTCAGTGGCTGGCAGTCCATCTGGCGCAAGAGTATGACCCACGGATCAGAGTAAATGCGGTGGCCCCTGGTTTTTTTCTCACAGACCAGAATCGCTACCTGCTGCAGGACGACAAGGGTAATCTTACCCCAAGAGGTGAAACAATTATCCAGCATACTCCGGCCCGTCGGTTTGGCAATCCCGAGGACCTCATCGGCGTGTGCATCTGGTTGGCTGGAGCGGCATCCCGTTTTGTTACCGGAACAGTAATACCCGTAGACGGTGGTTTCAATGCCTTTTCGGGGGTTTAAGATACCGCTGGTGGAATATATTAACAAAACCTTTGCCAGAGAGGAAGCTTCAACCTTGGTTAAATTGTAAATTAACGGGAGGTCTGCATGAAAAGAGCGGATATTGGCGTTATCGGGATGGAAGTTATGGGGAAAAATCTTGCTTTAAACATAGAAAGCAGAGGATTCACCGTAGCTATCTATAATCGGACTGGGGAGAAAACAAAAGCTTTAGCTGAAGGACCAGGTAAGGGGAAAGATATTGTGCCAACCTACGAACTGAAAGACTTTGTGGCCGCCCTTAAGGTTCCCAGAAAAATTATGTTAATGGTGAAGGAAGGAGCACCGGTGGATAATTTTATTGAGCAGCTATTGGTCTTTCTTTCACCTGGAGATCTGATTATTGATGGTGGTAATTCCTTTTTCAAAGACACAATGAGACGTCACGATATGTTATCTGGTAAAAACATTCTTTTTATCGGAACAGGTGTTTCCGGGGGAGAGGAGGGGGCGCTGAAAGGACCTTCACTGATGCCTGGTGGACCGAAAGAAGCTTATGCCCTGGTGGCAGATATTTTCAAAGCCATCTCCGCTAAAGCCTACGACGGCACACCGTGCGTGACCTACATTGGTCCTCATGGAGCTGGACATTTTGTTAAAATGACCCATAATGGGATTGAATACGGCGATATGGAACTGATTGGCGAAGTAATCTGGTTTTTCAAGAATGCCTTCCTTCTTTCTGCCGGAGAGATAGCCGAAATTCTAGCTGCTTGGAATCAACCAGGCGATTTGCTTCGTTCCTACCTTATTGAGATAACTGCCGATAGCATGACCCAGAAACATCAGGCTGGCAAAGATGAATTCTTGGTAGACCGGGTGGCTGATATCACCAGAATGAAAGGTACTGGCACCTGGACGGTCCAGAGTGCCCTGGAGCTTCTGGTTCCCATTCCCACCATCGCCGCAGCCGTCTTTTCAAGGGAAATGTCCCAGGATAAAGATTTGCGGCTAAAGATGGCAAAATATCTCTCTTTACCGGCTGGCAAGTTCAAAGGCGAGAGAAAAGAGCTGGTCTCCTTGGCTCATGATGCTCTTTACATCGCCAAGATTTCTTCCTACGCTCAGGGGATGGCATTGCTTCAGGCGGCTTCAAACCATTATGGATTTTCTCTTAATCTTGGGGAAATCGCCCGCATCTGGCGGGCTGGTTGCATCATCCGAGCTCAATTCCTGGATGAAATCACTCAAGCTTACTTGGAAAAGCCAGATCTGCCCAACCTGCTGGCCGCACCTCGGTTTGCTTCCTTTGTCTGCGCTAATCTGGGTAAGCTGGCCCAATTCATCAGTGTTGCCCATCAGGCTGGCGTTCCGGCCCTGGCAATGACCGCGGCTTACGACTACATCGGACAGCTGGCTAGCCCGGTTATGGTTTCCGCTCAGGTGGCTGCTCTTCAGCGGGATTACTTCGGTGCCCATGGTTACTTTAAAATAGCTGGTCCAGATAATCCGGAAGTCCTTACCGATAGTAACGGTAAAATCAGAGAGTTTCACACAGAATGGATGGTTCCCGGTCGGCCAGAAAAAGAGGTTACCAAATGACTCAGGGGCGGAGGTAGAAAACAATGAGTTATCAGCGGCTAACTATCCAACAGATCAAGTCAGACTCTGAAATTCAATTGAGAAATTTCAAGAGGCAACACTCATTCCTGGTGGCAGTGGATAGTGACGGTTGTGTGGTCGATAATATGAACAGCAAACAGATTCTTCTTTTTCATCCGCTGTATATGGAATTCTATAACCTCTGGTCAATTGAAACCTACCTCCGGGAGACTTTT
>JAMWDF010000219.1 GCA_023818865.1 Candidatus Omnitrophota bacterium | reverse complement strand
CTCATTGACCTGATTCACCATTTTAATAAATATCGGCTCACCAATGAGGATTTTGAGTTTCCAGACATTCTGAAAGCTGCCTACGAATATCTCCTTAAACAATTTGCCGATTCAGCAGGGAAAAAGGTGGCGAATTTTATTCTCCCGCCCATGTAAAAAAGCTGCTGGTTAGCATGGTAAAACCCCAGGAAGACATGATAGTTTATGACCCGACTGTTGGCTCTGGAGGTTTTCTTATTGAAGCAAGACAATATGTTGAAGAACAGGGACAGAATGCCAGAAATCTGGCTCTGTATGGTCAGGAACTTAATGGACTGACCTGGTCTATATGTAAAATGAGTATGATTCTTCATAATATCCCTGATGGCCACATAGAAAACAAAGATACCCTGACCAATCCGCAGTTTATCGAGAACGGATACATATGATAGACTCTTGGCTAATCCTTCATTTTCCCAGAATGACAGCCTGGCTAATAAGCAGTTTCCGCAAAGATTTAAATACGGGTTTACCCCTGAAACAGACAAGAAAGCAGAGAGCTGATGTTTTTGCAGCATGTGATCGCCAGTTTAAAAGAGTTATTTGTACACTGGGATAAGAAGATGGCTCGTGAGAAGATTACGAAAAGAATCAAATCGTATGCCTTCAATACCGGTTTCAGATACAAAAAAGTGAATATTACTGAGGCACTAAGAAGCTGGGGTTCATGTGGATATAATGGCAGTTTGAATTTTTCCTGCCGGCTCATAATGGCTTCTTTGCCTGGGGTAGATTATGTCATTATCTATGAACTTACTCATCTGGAAGAAAACAACCATACCAGGGATTTTAGAACAAGGTTAAGATTTTGATGCCTAACTATAAAAATATAAAGATTGGTTAAAGGAAAACAGTCATCTTTTGAGACTATAGCGTAAATTCAAGTTACGCGGGTTAAACCGCAAATAAACGCCCAACCAGATGTAAAAGTCTCTTTCTATGTTTTTAGCCTAAATGAACTACTCTCTCATCTGGTAACTTCTCCCTGCCTAAGTCAAAGCACCCGCTGAGTGATTATACCCAAACAGAAATGGCCAACTGGACAAAAATTGCATACCCGGGTCTTTATAGGGATGGTTTGCCAATACTCTTTGAATCGCCTTAATGAGAAAATTAAACCCGCTGTCTCCCGCAAGGCAGTGGGCTATTCCCCACCAAGAAATACAACCTGCTTTGTTTCTTTTTTGCCCATAGACTCTCCGGTTTCCTTCTGTTTCAAGAGAATTTTTAGAAAATCAACATCATTGAATTTCCTGGAAAGATTTCCCTGACGGACAATTACTAATTTTAGAGAGGATATAACATAAAGCCTCTGCTTTCCTGCGCCACAGGCAGCCACAAGGTCATCAGGTAGCTTGGGCGAATTAGCTACCCCGCCCCAGGAAATAATGGCAAGTCTTCCTATAAGGTTGCTGGTCACTGGTTTCTTTAGCCACCAGGTCAAACCATAAGCTTGGTTTTGTTCGCTTCCTTGGAAACACTCCATTAGAATTTTTGAATTTATAAGCTGTTTATCGCCTATTTTCCCTCCAAGCCGGACAAGTTCACCGAACTTTGCCCAGTCGCGAGCAGTCATAAACGCTCCTCCGGCAACCTGGGGATTACCGTCTGCGCATCTGAAGCGCCATTCCAATTTGATACCCAGCGGGTCCAGTATCCGGCGTTTAAGATAATTCTCGAAAGTTTCCTTGCGCATCTTTAACTCAAGAGCGTAGGCAAAAGCATTCAGCGAATATCCTCCATATTCAAATTGTTGCCCTGGTTTCCCTGTCATTGGTTTGGCCACGATATCTTTCCAGGAAGGAAAGAGACTTGTCACTCCACGTTCGCTAGTAGTCAGCCCGCTTGTGAGGTTAAGAAGCTGGCGGTAAGTAATTTGTGATTTCAGCGGGTCTTCTCTCCACTCTTCAATGACATCGCTTACTTTGTCATCCAATTTAATGTAGCCATCCTCAACTGCCGCCACAGCGACAATGCCGACAAAACTCTTACTGCCACTGGCCAACATTTGCAACCGTTCGGGGCTTCCGCCATTGTCATAACGCTCAAATATTATCTTTCCGTCGTACATCACCACCATTGTTTGACCGCCAGCCGACATACTGTATTTTGCTGCCGCTTCCATTGACTCAATATCAGGAGGCAGAATATTTCCAGAGCTGGCAGAAGTACCACCAAGGATAATTATTGCCAGATATTTAATGATATTTCTCATGAGAAATTCTCAAACTTATCAAGCTTTGAAACTTAGACAGGCTATCGGGCTATGAAGTTTAGCCATTTAAAATGGTCTTGACTAATTTTCATCGTGAAAGCACGGCTGCTCCGTACTTCAGGGCTTCCTCATAATCAGAGCTGTAGGAATAATATCCTTTCGTTCCTTTCAGCACATCGGTTGCATAAACTCCAAGATAAGTGCATCTCACTCTTTCAGCGGCCTTCATTACCTCCATCAGAGAACCTGTTTTTTCTGACAAGGTTGAGGCACCCATCTCAAAATAGAGAGGGGTTTTTCCCGACCATTCAATGAAAGCCTTCTTCCATAAGGTGTCAGTAAGATAGCTGGTCCCTCTTATCCCGTTTTGCCCAACCATAAAACCTTTTTCCACGCAGTAAGAGCCTATTTCCATAAATGACGGAGGCCCATCAAGAGAACCTCTGTTAAGAGTTACCAGAAGCCTAGTTTTTTTAAAAGACGCGGCGCCGGCCTCGATATATTCTTTCATTGTGCTAATCCAAAGATTGTCAGAATATTTAATACCGTTACTCGCCGGGGTATTTTTGAAAACGTCTTTAAATACGGGTTCAGTACTGTTTATTCTGTAACGGTATGGGTTTGTTTCCGCCCCAGGTGTAATGTCTATAAAAAGAATATCTGGATGCCCATCAAATTTCTCGGCAAGTTTTGAAATAAATCTTTCAGCGTGTTTTTTGGATATAGGGTCCCACATTAAAGGAACGATACTCTTTGATTTTGGCGAAACGACCACTACCGCTCCCTTCTCTATAAGCCATTGGGGGGTTGGATTTTTAGCAGCCGGGTCAGGCCATTCAGCGTCTGAAGACCACATAATCCTCAAGGCAATCTTTTTACCGCTCCTGATCCATGGTTCCATAAGATTTTCTATATGCTTCCAGTCATATATATTTTCTGTCTGTTCAACTTGGCTCCAATAAATTGAAAACAAAGCTCCTTTGACGTAAGGGTTTGAAACTGCAGGCAAAAGGTCCCTTTCTTTATAGGTTGCAAAATAAAGGAGACCTCCTTCCGGGTTTTTCTCCTTCCCTTGCCTGTCCCCTTTTTCACCAGCAGGTACTTCCTCCTCAAGATACTTGCCGAAAAAAGCCGCCACCTTCCCTATGATTTCCGGGCTGGTAAATTCCGGTCCGCCATGTCCCGCGCCTTTTATTATTTCCAGCTGAACTGGGACACCTTCTTTTAAAAGGGCAGTGTAAAGCATCTCGCTCTGAGATACCGGTACTGTCTTGTCGCTCCATGTACTATGAAGAACGGCGGATTGTGCTTGCTGACGTAAGTTACGGTACTGGCTTTTCTTGCTTTTTCAATCTTATCGGCTGGCAGTCCTCCTAAGAGGCGGGATTCAGCAGTACTTGTAATTCCTGGTTGGCGTCGCGGCATGTCGGGAAGAAACGATGGGCCGTAGTAATC
>JAMWDF010000218.1 GCA_023818865.1 Candidatus Omnitrophota bacterium | reverse complement strand
AAGCTTTAAGATGGAAAACGATTAGTTTTACGCAGTTTTTGCGAATGAACCTGCGCCTTTATTCCCAGCGCATTGGGAACAGAGCAGTATACCAGATTGGAAAAAACCCTAAAACACAAAACTATCTCGACATAAACACGCCCCCGCTGGGCGCAAGATTTGAAATGGCACGAGATTTGAAAAACGGAAAAAATTACGTGCGATTGTGTTTCGGCGATGGTGTTCCAAATGAAGACTGCATGGTGGAGGTGGAATAATGCAATCTCTCACGTGGAAGTGTGCAAACTGCGATAGAGAATCAGGCGATGAATTTATTGAATTTTATTCAAGAGAAAAAACCCTGCCTTGCTTTTTGCGCCCATATCCATGAAGCCAGCGGCGAGGAATGTCCGGGCAGTAGTTGGCTGTTCAATCCTGGTCCGGTGAGAGCCGGCGGATTTATCTTAGTGGAAATCAAGGCTGGCCATATCCAGGTTAAAGAGAAATTTTTCCCAGGGAAAAGATATTTTTAGTTCTCCTGGCCAGCCACCCAGCGCACCGCATTAAGCAACATCTGAAGTTCCCCACCTGTTGGCGGATTTTCCATTTCTCGCGGCAATCGCGCCAAACCAACTAACGGGCCCATCAGTACCACCCGGCCTTTTCCGTACTCCCCAACGATTAAGGCTGCCAGATTATCCAGTTTCACTTTCTGGCCCCGGACATAACCTTCCTCTGGCAGTTTTATCAGAACTTTACCCTGGGGCCCTGACTGTAGCGGCGCGCAGTCGTACTGCATAAGAAAACTATCAGGCAGGTTTCTGGTCACTGGGTGGCTCTTGTCCACTACCTGAAGCGGAGTCACCTGAACCGGAGCAAAAGTCTTCCCATCATAAGCTACTCCCCGACCGATTTCCGGAAAAATAGGATTATCTTTAAAGACGCGTCGCCAGCCAATAGATTCATGGATAAGAATTATTCCACCACCTTTTTCTACAAACTTTCTCTGGTTTTCCCGCAGTTTTTCCAAATCCCAAGCCGAGGGGTAACGAAGCACACAGGAAATGATTAAAACCTTGATATCTTTCAGGTCCTCAAGGTTCAAGGAGCGGATGTACCGGACATTTTCAAAACCGTTATCTTCTAAGGCAATTTTTACTCCTTCGTGGCCATAGGTGACTGCTTCAGGTTCCTCCCTGATCGGATTAAAATAAATTCCTACAGAGAAATTGTCCTTCTCTGCCGCTTTGACCCCTGACAGCCCCAGGAACACTAAAAGACCAACAACTTTCAGCTTGTCCGACATTTTGCCTCCTCGGAAGGAAAGACTGCTTGTCTGGCGAGATGAAAGAAGTTACGCAGAATTTTTGTGCCATCAGGATAGACCTCATTAGCACTCTCCGGATGAAACTGGGTTCCATAGATAAACCGGGTGCGGTGGCGAAAAACTTGAACCCGGCAGTTCCTTGAAGAAGCCAGTAGAACCAATTCCGGACCTAATTTTTTCACTTCCCAGAAGTGGTACTCCGGCACCATAATTGTTTGGCTGCAGCCACTGAAGAGAGCATCCTTTCTCACAATTTTCACCGGGTAGAATCCCCATTCTTTGAAATATCCTGGCCGGTAGGCAGAAAGATCCGGTTCTCCCTTTTTCAAAAGTCTGATCGGGCCAAGAGAACTGCCGAAGAATTTGGCGATAATCTGATGTCCCCCGCAAAAACCAATCTGGGGAAAGTTACTCTCCTTAACCGCTTTCTTATACTCCTTGTTTTTCAGAACATCATATTCCTCATAAAGGGTTCCAGTACCCCCGTGGCAAATCGCCCAGGGTTGAAGACGATTAAGGAGGCTAAGATTGACTTGAGAATAATGAAGAATAAGGCAGGCATCTTTAGCTAGCTCTTCAAGTCTATTTCTGATAGTGATGACTTGAGTAGCCTGGTGATACTTTTCCAAGGTATCTGGGTAAACATAAAGAATCATGCCACCTCCTAAAACATAGAAATCAAAAGGCGACATGGGCATCCGGGTCCCAGTCTAGGCCTTCTTCAGGATAAAAATGGCTTTCTTTCACTTTCGGCGCTTTTTTGGCTACTCTTTCCGCGTAACCAGGTAACCACTCTTCTATCTGTCCCCAGCCGCCAATCGCTAGCCAGTCAGGTTTAACCAGGCTAATGGCTCCTAAGTTACTTAGGACAGTGGCGTAAAGACGACGCACTTTAGGGCGACTCCAACCATCCGGGACACTCTTGCCCTGACCTGGTGGCACCTGAAGGATAACGACTAATCCTTTGCCTGCCTGGCAGACAGCTGCCAGCCCGGAAGCACAAAGCGATATTTTGCCATTTTTTCCACCAGTAATCGCCTGAAACTGGTGGAATTGTCTTAAGAAAACATCGCTCCTGCCCACCCCAGAAAAAACCGGATGGTCAGGCAGGTCAGGATTAAAAACCTCTCTTTTTTCAAACTTCACTTCCACTGGGAGATTGCCGGCTTGCTCCTGGCTGGTGCATGAGGTCAGAAGATACCGGCCTTTGTTCAAGAAGTCTTTAAGGACAATAGCTTGCTGACTAGTTAATTTTTCCAGGTCTCTGGGAGAAAGAAAAACCACTCGGCCGCTAATCCCTAGCCTGGCTTGGAAGCCAAAACCTTCTAACAGCGCAGCCGATTCTTGACTGATAGTTCCAACTGGAGTCTTCGTCTCTTTCTTAGGGGAAGAATATTCCTTGAGTATCCGCTGAAAAAGAAGGGTAGCCACCGGGTCCTTTCCGTAATGGTCAGTTAGGTCTAACTGACTGAGAAGAATTCTTCCCTGACCTAAGGAGAGTTCAATCAAAGGAGTGTAAAGCAGGTCAAAACCAGCCTCTGTCAGTACCCGGAAGTTTCCCTGTTGTGGTTTTTCATAAGAGAAGGTGGCTACTGTCCCTTTGTTGGACCAGTGCCAGGCTCTTCTCTGTCTCCAGGCATTCATCTGCCCTTGATAGGAATAAGACGCATACCACCAAAGGCTTTCTGGGTCAAAGGAAGGGTAGGAAGGCAACAGATGACTCTCACCCCGCCACCAGGCAAGGTCTTGGCTATCCAACCCAGCAAAAAGCGGCGAGTCTTTTGCCCGGATAAACACTTCTCGGGAGTTGGTATTTTCCAGTTTGAGACCGAGAATATGCCGATTCAGTTGCTCCAGGATGAGGATATTTAAACCATTATTGACTGCTTCCATAATGGCTTCAGCCTCAACCAGTTTGGTAGCCAGGGGATAAGATTGCCGACCAATAATCAACAGTTGAAGGGAATTTAAGACTGAGGCATTTACTTTGCTTCCTTCTTCCAGTGTGACCACAGGAATTTTTAAGTCCTGGAGAATTTTTTTAGTCGCCAAGCCGGCTTCAATTAGTCCGACCTTCTTTCCTGGCCAGGAGAATTTTTCCCTCGGAAAGACTCTAAAAGACAACGGTTCAGCCTGATGAGATTTGCCAGCTGGGTCTACCCAAGAGGCTTCAAGGACATACTCTGTTTTCCCCTGAATTTCTGGCGTCTGGAAGGTAATCGGCAGAAAACCTGTTTCTCCCTGAGGAACGGTTAAATCCCCTTTCTTACTTAATAATGGTTTACCCTGGCTGTCTTTCAAGGTCCAATTTACCCTAACCGTTACTTCCTCCGGGGAGTCATTAATTAAAATTCCGCTTTTTTCAATTTGTTCCCCAGAATAAAAACTATGGTCTTTGCTGACGAAATCACTC
>JAMWDF010000217.1 GCA_023818865.1 Candidatus Omnitrophota bacterium | reverse complement strand
TTAATTTGATTCCATAATAAAACTTCAGATAAATTACCTGCCTTTCGCAATTGTTTTGCTCTTTCCTTAAGACTCGGATTAAATGGCAGTTCGTTCCATTTAACTACCCCGTCAGCCTTTGGCTGACACCCCTTCACAGAAGGGGAATCTTCAAATACATTTTCAACCTTGAAATTTTCATCTACTATTCCTAATTCCTGCCATTCTTTGATTTGCTCTTTAATGTTCTTATGCTCTAAAATTTTCTCAATAAGTTTTGAGTTTTGACCTTTGACTTTTGACTTTTCATAAATCCTATCCAGTGTAATCACATAGTTTGAGTTCTTCACAAACTTCGGCTTATTCCAGATTTTTACCAGTTCATCCTCAAACTGCGAGATGAAATCAATAATTTTAAAAGCAATATCTTTTAAGATTTGCAGTTGATTGACTCTATCTGCGCTCCATACATTCCCCTCTTGGAGAGGGGTGGCAAACGAAGTTTGACGGGGTGTTCCTTCCCAGAAATACTGATAACTCCAGAGTTTAAACTGCTCCTGCAAAAATGCTTTGGCGTTTTTATTGATAAAAAAATCTACTTCGCTTTGTTTTTCAAAAACTCTGAAAGCGCGCTCCAGTTGTTCTTCGGTAATGGCAATGCCTTTTCTCTTTATAGCTTTTAGTATTTCGTCTTGCTTTGTCTTTGTGCCTTTTTCAGAATATAAAACACTAAAAACAATAGTTTGGTCTTCTTTAATTTCGTCTAAGTCAAAAACCAGTGAGCGTTTTTCATTGGCTTTCTTGCTTTCTATCTTTGAAGCGTCAAAATAGAATTTGAATCCGTCAAACTCAACCGGCAAACTCCTAAAAATCCGGTCGGTTTTAACATAATAAAGCATCTGCGTTTTCCAAAAAAGGATAACATCCTTTTCATCGGTATAAACCTTTTCGTAGATGTTGTTATGAAAGGGCGTTGAATTAAAATAAATTGAGCCGCTTTCAGTAAAATAACGGCTGAAAAAAGAGTAGAGTTTGTCAAAAAGTTCGTCTCTGAATTTGGGGTGGTTTTTTAGAGCCGCTTCAATATCCTTTTTAAGAATGTCTTCTATCTTTCGGTAGTAATTTGATTTTATCCGCATCAAATTAACAAAACCGCCTTGTCCTTCAATCTTAGCTCCAATAAATACATCCTGTAATGCTTTGTAGAATTTTTCCTCTTTTGTCATGGATAAACTGTTCCTAGTGAATGTGTCACCGTGATAACCGTCCCTTTAATTATCATAATACAAAACTATTTGGGTAATGTAAAGAGAAATTTACTGGTTTAACTCCAAGTGCCCCCCCACTGGATAGCCGGAGGCAATTGCCTTTAATTTTTTGTTTGTTAGGGTGTAAGCAACCACAAAATTTTCCTGTCTGTTTGGGGTAGTAAGTATGTGTGTTTCCTTTGGGAACCTGTAGGTGGGATTCGGCTTCAACATTTTCTTCAGTGTGATTATGTCCAAAAGGTACAGACGCTTTCCCTGAAGACGCCTCAGTCCACCCAGCTTTGTCTCCTTTTTGTTTCCCGCATTCTTAACTATTGCGAATATCTGGCAAAAATGTTACTAAAATATAACAAAACATTTTTGGTCTTGAACGAGGAGGCAAGATGAAAAGGGTGATACTGGCAGGTTCTCTTTGGGTATTTATCTTTTCCGCGCTGGCTCAGGTAAAAACAGAGGTGAAAACCGGAGGGCCTACTGGCGAAGAGGTACTGAAATATGAAGGACCAAAAGCCAGGATAGCGGTAGCCAGATTTGATGTTAAATCCCCAAAAGCTATCTGGCAAATGGGAGATGGCTTACGAGATATGCTGGTAGATGCTCTTTTCAAAACCGGCCGATTTATTGTCTTGGAAAAGGATTCCCTGGTGGACTTGCAAGAAGAATTTAAGCTTGGGGAAGAAGGCTGGAGCAAGAAGGCGCCAGAAAAGGGGACCTTTGAAGCCGCTGATATCGTCGTTTCCGGAGCCATTACTGGATTTGAACCCCAGGCAGAAGGCGCGGGCGGTGGGGGAATTGTTATTCCTTTGCCGTTTGGTGCCGGAGTGGCAATAAAAAAAGAAGAAGCCTACATTCAGGCAACTATTCGTTTAATTGATGTCAGAACCAGACGGGTGATTAACTCCACCACCGTGGAAGGTAAAGCCTCAAAATCCAAGTTAGGTCTAGCAGCTGGCGGTGTGGCTGGTCCGGTGATTCTCGGGGGCGGTTTTGAAAAATACAAGAACACCCCTACCGCCCAGGCAGTGGGAATAATGGTGGAAAATGCAGTAAAGGAAATCGTCAGGCTGGTGCCGGAAGATTATTACAAGCATATAGGAAAAACAGCTGGGTATAAGAACGAACCAGATGGTTTCCGGGGAATCAAGTGGGGCACACCCCTTTCTTCTCTTACCGGTATGAAACTGGTCAAAGATGCTGGAAATTTGAAGGAATACCAAAAAGAAGATGATGTTTTACAGATTGGCCAGGCTAAGCTAGAGAAAATTACCTATTCTTTCTACCAGGGTCTGCTGGAGAGTATTACCGCCGAGACAAAAGGCAAGGAGAATTTTGAGCAGCTTAAGACCGCTGCCCAGGAAAGATTTGGTGCCGGCCACCAGAGAAGTGAAGACGAGTGGTGCTGGGAAGGTAGCACCACCTCAATCTTTCTCCAGCGGGTGCCGGCAGAAGGGAAAGGCTTCTTGAAGATGGTTTCAGAAGAGATGAAAAAGAAGCAACAATCAGCGGCCGGTTTTTAATTGCTGACTGGAGTTTCTTGCGAAGATGAAGAGAAGGTTTATTATAAAATAACCCGCGGTGCTACAAGAGAGGAAAGTGGCTCTCACGACTGAGGTGATTAAAGAGGCTTACCGGTTAGGCTCTGACCTGGTGGGAATTGCTCCGGTAGAAAGATTCAAAGGTGCTCCTTTGCGGATGAGCCCTCAGGGACTGCTACCTGAGGCGCGTTCGGTAGTGGTGGTGGCCATCCATCATCCAGATGCGGCGGTGGAACTTGGGGGTGAACCCACTCCTCATGAAAGCGGTCCTTACTCTATCCAGGGAGTGATGAACTGGATGTTGGATGATATTTCCTTTTGTCTGGCTCGTTTTCTGGAAAAGAAAGGCTACCCTACTTTGCCGATTGCCGCCAGCAATATTTGGCGCTATAAAGGATACAAGGACCTGAAAGTGAACTTTGCTCCGGATCTGGCTCACCGGTATGCGGCAGTAGCTGCTGGTCTGGGGGAAATTGGTTGGAACGGGCTTTTTCTCTCTCCCCAGTTTGGCCCAAGGCAGAGAGTGGTCTCCATCATTACCACTGCGGAATTAGACCCAACGCCTATGTATAATGGTCCAGACCTGTGTGACCAGTGTTTTGCCTGTGTGAAAAACTGCCCGACTGATGCTTTTAGAAAGGAAGTAACCCGGATAAACGAAATAGAGATTAGCGGGAAAGTCTTCAGGTTTCCGGATACTAATAAGTGGCGCTGTGGCTGGGCAGAAAACTTTGATCTGAACCTGGAATTGCCGCTACCAGAGAAGATTACTGAAGAAGTCATTCTAGAAAATCTGGAAAAATACGGCTGGCGAGCCGGGGAGGAAGGTTGCTGTTTAAGGTTCTGTATGGTACCAGCCAGACGTTGGTACAATCTATCTTATACTCGGGCTCCCAGAAGAAAAAAGGAATTGGTGGAGAAATCCCCGGAAGAACTTCT
>JAMWDF010000021.1:15414-20241 GCA_023818865.1 Candidatus Omnitrophota bacterium | reverse complement strand
AATTGCCTCCCCCTCGCCCCTGTTCACAGTAAAGACTCCCACCGCCATAGTAACCGACCTGGGCACGGAGTTCGGCGTAGACGTAGACGAAAACGGAGCGACTATGTCGCAAGTGTTCGAAGGATTGGTGCAGGTTCAAGTTGCTTCACTTTCGCGCACGTCAACAGTCGCCCCGCGATTGCTGCACGCGAACCAATCGGCCCGAGTCGAAGCCCGAAACGGCGAGTATGTGATTGCCATGTCGGCTGTCGACCAGACCGCCTTTGCCCGCGAAATGCCGAAGGCCTTAACCAAGACTTTGGACCTGGTCGACGTGGTGGCCGGCGGCGACGGGTTCTCGGCCCGGCGCGACCGGGGCATCGACCCGACAAGCGGCAACATAAGCCTCGAACAGCCTCACCCGCCTTATCTCAACGGTGCGCGTCAATACCATCAGGTTGTTGAGCTTCCTTATGTGGACGGCGTATTTGTGCCCGACGGCAGTGCGGGTCCGATGCAGGTGAACTCGGCCGGCATGACGTTCGAGTTCTTGCCAACCGACAACCGTGTGTTCGGCCACATCTGGGCCGGCGGCCGATCGCTGTTTCCGAAGCACAATTCCTGGGCGGCCCCGACAAAGAGTGGCCGCGTGGGCTGAGGTAGTTAAACCGTGCCCCGCTGCTTCCACTCCGATGAACTGAACAGACAGGTCGTGGTAGAATGCGTGGAACAAACCCAGACTGTTACTGCCGCCGCCTACACAGGCTACCAAATAATCAGGTAACCGAGCGGTTGCCTGGAGAATCTGACGTTTGGTTTCCCGGCCAATGACTGCCTGAAAGTCCCTGACAATAGTAGGATAAGGATGGGGACCAGCGACTGTTCCGAAGACATAATGGGTATTCTTAAAACTGGAGATCCAATCTCGCATTGCTTCATTAATGGCGTCTTTTAGCGTCTGACTGCCAGCAGTCACCGGAACAACCTTTGCGCCCAGTAACTTCATTCTGACTACGTTTAGATACTGCCTTTCCCAGTCTATCTTGCCCATGTAAATTTGGCACTTTAAACCAAACAAGGCTGCCACCGTGGCCGTTGCTACGCCGTGTTGTCCTGCTCCAGTCTCGGCAATCAGCCGAGTTTTTCCTGAGAGACTGGCTAATAATGCCTGGCCTAGGGTGTTATTAATTTTGTGGGCACCAGTAAAAGCCAGGTCCTCTCGCTTCAAATAAACAGAACAACCGATATAACGACTGACATTTTCTGCCAAATAGAGCGGTGTTGGTCTGCCAGCATAGTGCTTCAAAAGGTAGTCAAGTCTCTCCCGAAATCTTTTCCGGTGGGCGATACGCTGGTAACTGATTTCTAGCTGGCGCAAGGCTGGAATCAGTGTTTCTGGAGCAAAACAACCACCAAAAGGTCCAAATTTACCTCTGGTCTGTCTATCTTTCATCGCCCATTTGCCTCCCGGACTCTTGAGACCAATTTAGCCATCAGATCTTTATTTTTCACTCCTGGTTGCCTTTCCACTCCGGAGCAAATATCCACGGCGAAAGGATGGAACGACTTGATGAAAAAATCAACGTTGTCTACTCGAATTCCCCCAGCAAGAAAAACTTTTTCCCAAGGAAGAGGAGAAGTGCGGAGTAGTTTCTGATTAATCTGGCGTCCAGTTCCTCCGGGTAACGAAGAGAGGAAACTATCCAGGAGAAAAAAATCTGCCGGATAACCTTCAGCCTGAATAAAATCTTCTGTCCGAGAAACTCTGATGGCTTTAATAACCATCGTTTGAGGCAACCTTCTTTTGATTTCTTTAGCGAGGTCGCCTGATTCCTGCCCATGCAATTGTACTCCTGCTAATCTTAAGCTTTCTACCAATTTTACAATTTGGTCCACTGGTGCATTGACAAACACACCGATGAGTAACCCTTCAGTAGGAAGGCCTTGGGTAATTCTAAGCGCTTCATCTGGCAGAAGGTAACGTGAGCTTTCAGGATAAAAATTAAGACCCACATAATCAATACCAAGCGCGATGGCCTCCTTTAGATCCTGCCGCCGCCGGATACCGCAAAACTTGATTCGGGTCATTCCACTGCTGGTAACTCCCGCAGGGCTTCCTCTATTTTTTCCTTGGGGTAAGCATAATCCTGCAGCTTGTTCTGGAAATAACTGTCATAAGCTGCCAGGTCAAGCAATCCGTGCCCGGAATAGTTGAACACAATTACCTTGCCTTTCGGCGCATCTTTGGCTTCGTCAATGACCGCCTTAATGGCGTGGGAAGTTTCTGGCGCCGGCAAGAATCCTTCAGTCCTGGCAAAAAGCACTGCCGCCTGGAAACATTCTGTTTGGTGGTAGGCCACGGCTTCAATTAGTCCCAGCTCCAACAGATGAGAAACAATTGGCGCAGCTCCGTGGTAGCGGAGCCCACCGGCATGAATTCCAGGGGGGATGAAACTGTGGCCCAGGGTGAACATTTTTAATAGGGGTGTAGTACAGGCGGTATCTCCGAAGTCATACTTGTAGAGACCTTTAGTAAGAGTTGGGCAAGATTGGGGTTCCACCGCTATAAACCTAATTTTTTCTCCGTTAAGCTTTCTGGGAACAAAAGGAAGAATCAGACCAGCGAAATTACTTCCGCCACCAACGCAACCAATCAAAACATCGGGTTTTTCGCCTAACAAAGATAATTGCTTTTCCGTTTCCAAGCCAATAACTGTCTGGTGCATGAGCACGTGGTTGAGAACGCTACCCAGGGAATATTTTGTATCATGGTGGGTAACCGCATCCTCAATAGCTTCAGAAATCGCGATTCCCAGACTGCCAGGACAATCTGGGTTTTCCTGCCTGACTCTTCTCCCAAAATTGGTCTGGTCTGATGGGGAAGGAAACATGGTGGCTCCCCAGGACTGGCAGAGCAACCGCCGATAAGGTTTCTGTTCATAGGAAACCTTCACCATATAAATGGTACACTCAACCTCAAACATCTTGCAGGCAAAAGCTAAAGCGCTACCCCATTGCCCGGCTCCAGTCTCAGTAGTAATCCGTTTCACACCCTCCCGCTTGTTGTAGAAAACCTGGGCGATGGCTGTGTTGGGCTTATGCGAACCAGGAGGGGAAAATGACTCGTTCTTGTAGTAAATATGAGCTTTTGTTCCGATGGCTCTCTCCAGGTTATGAGCCCGGTAAAGGGGAGTGGGGCGATAAAGCGACAAAACTTCTTTTACCTCCTCTGGTATCTCTATCCATCTGCTCTGGCTAACTTCCTGCTCAATTAGAGCCATAGGGAAGATAGGCGCGAGGTCATCCGGACTGATGGGCTTCTTGGTATCAGGTCGGATTACCGGAGGCAACGGTTTAGGCAGATCAGCCTGCACATTATACCAGGCTTTAGGCAAATCCTTTTCAGAAAGAACAATTTTTCTTTCCATCATGGCTCCTTTCCCATTAACCAGGGGCGTTATTTACAGCTGATAATCATTTCCCTTAAATTTTCCTTAATGTCGGAAGCCTGAAGCAAGGCTGTTCCGATCAAAGCTCCGCGAAAACCAGCTTCTTTCAACCGCCTCAATTCATCTGGTCTAGTGAGGCCGCTTTCACTTATAACAACGATTTTATCTCGGGGCAGTTTTTCAATCAAGCGGAAACTGATTGTCAGGTCAATCTTCAGAGTAAACAAATCCCGATTGTTAATTCCCAGAATTGCTTTGTCTAAGCAGTCAAGAGCAAGTACAGACTGAAGTTCGGGCTCATTGTGCACTTCAATCAGGGGTTCCAGTCCCAAACTTAAGGCTTGTTTAGCTAGATTTTTAAGTTCTTGCTCTTCAAGAAGACAGGAAATTAAAAGGATGACGTCTGCTCCGAGGGCTCGACTCTGAAGGATCTGGTAAGGGTCAATTAAGAAGTCTTTACGCAGGATTGGCAGTGTCGTGGCTCCCCTAGCCTGCTTCAAGTGCTTCACTGAGCCTCGGAAAAAATAGGGACAAGTCAGGACGGAAATACCAGAGGCTCCGCTTTGTTCGTAGAACCTGGCCAGATGAGTTGGCTGGTAAATTTTCTGAAGTAAACCGGCTGAGGGAGAAGACTTTTTCATTTCAGCGATGATGCCAAACCCACATCGTTGCAAGCGTTCCTTGAGGCTGCGCGGTTGGTAAGCTAAAGCCTGTTTTTCCAGTTCAGCAATGGGTGTTTGCTGTCGTTGGTTTTCCACCAGTCTTCTGGTGTTTTGAATGATCTGATTAATCACGGTTTTCTCAGACGTTGGATAAAGCGCTCGGCTAGGGTTCGTTGTTCAGGAAACTTTTCTGCCACCAGTTGCCATTGAGCCACGGCTGCCTCTTTCTTCCCAAGAGCCAACAAAATGTGGGCCTTGGTGCTGGCAACATAAAAGGGATGAGGAAATTTCTCTGCTTCATCCAGGTACTTCAAGGCAACTTCTAACTTACCTTCCCGGTACCACAACCAAGCCAGTTCCCAGTAAAGACGGTAATTCTGAGCATGGTAGGCGAGGCCTTCTTGTAGAAACGCGGCAGCTTTTGCTACCAATTTCCCTCTATTCTTGGGATAGGCTGGAGCCAGTCCATTGACCAAAAACCAGGCGCCAGTTGCCCAGGCATCAGTATCCTCCGGGTCAATTCTGGAGAGGAGAAAGAAAAGAGGGAAAATGCTTTCGTACTGACCAGCGTGCCAGTGCTGATCAATTCTGATGCGGACCAAATCACTGATGGCTTCGTGTAGGTCAGGGACCAAACAAAGCTGTAATCCCACCTCTTCTTGGCTCAAAAAGAGAGTTTCCCCCTCCGCGGCAAGCAACAGGCTGAAATTGAGACAGAAAAAGGCGGCCAGAAATTT
>JAMWDF010000021.1:4079-15404 GCA_023818865.1 Candidatus Omnitrophota bacterium | reverse complement strand
AGCAACGGAGGAATTCGGTTACTGACTGAAATATGGCCCATGGAATTCCTTTATCAAGAACTTGGTTAACCAGAGCAACCCCTTCCCGGAAGTTCTTCACCTTTCCGCAGGCTTTTAACAAGGTAGCTACGTTGATGGCGACAATGTTCCGGTAGGCCCCGTGAATCTTTCCGGAGGCAACCCCCTTAATGATCTCAGCGTTTTCTTCTGGTGTTCCCCCTTTCAGCTCTTCCTTTCGACAGCGCTTCAGTCCAAAAGTTTCAGGAAAAACCTCTAATTTTCTCAGACGATTACCTTTCACCTCCACCATGAAGGTTCTTCCTGTCAGGGTAATCTCATCTAGACCATCTTCACCCCAGAAGACATAACCCCGGATACCCAGTTTTTGAAAAACCTGGGAAATAGTTTCAAGTAGAGCGGGGTCCCCGACACCCATAATCTGCACATTGGCCCCAGCAGGATTACATAAAGGACCAATTAAGTTGAAGATGGTCCGAAAACCGAGGTCTTTCCTCACTGGAGCCACTGATTTCATTGCCCGGTGGAAAAATGGAGCAAAGAGAAAAGCAAAACCGAATTTACTCAGCGCTTTAGCAATCTTTTCCGGAGAAGCCTCCAGCGGATAACCAAGAGCTTCCAGGACATCGGCACTTCCGCACAGGCTAGAAATAGCGCGATTTCCGTGTTTAGCTACCTTCAGTCCACAACCGGAGGCTACAATCGCCGCGGCGGTGGAAACATTAAAGCTGCCAGAGGCATCACCTCCTGTTCCACAAGTGTCTACGACCACAGGGGACGAAATCCTAATTTTCAGTGCCTTATCCCGAAGCAATTTTGCCGCGCCGCTAATCTCCTCGGAGTTTTCCCCTTTCGCTCGAAGCAGAGCCAAAAAGGCTGCTGTTTGGATTGGGGAAACCTTTTCTTCTAAAATGGCTCCGAAAGCAGAATAGCTTTCTTTTTCTGTCAGGTGTTGCTTTGCGAGGAGTCTTGCCAAAATTTCTTTCATGTTGTGTTCTTTGTTATGTTCGTTGTTGAATTATAGCACACATTCTTCGGCAAAATAAAAAAGACTTGGCCACTGGAACGGTCAGTTAATTGAAGATAAAATATTGTTATGACAAAAAATCAACGGACATTCCTGGCGATAGATATAGGTAATTCCAACCTGAAGTTGGGTCTCTTTCGGAATTATAACCTTATTAAATGGACTAGTCATAAGACCGGAGATTTCGTCAACAGATCAAAATGGCCAATTCCTCTGAAGGGGATTAGTCGGATTGGTTTGGCTTCTGTTGTTCCACCGGTTACTGATACTGTTCTGAAAAAGATGATAGGTTATTCAGTGAGGATTGTTACTCCCGAAAATTGTGGGGTGCTCTCGCGGGTAAAGGAACCTCAGAAGGTAGGCATTGATCGCTTGCTGAATGTAAAAGCGGCCTATCATTTAAGCAAGACCGCCTCCATAGTGGCTGATATCGGCACAGCCGTTACGGTAGATGTTTGTTCCTCCCAAGGAGAATTTCTTGGGGGGATAATTATGCCTGGTCCCAGACTGTGGTTAAGCAGTTTGACCCAAGCAGTTTTATTACCTCATGTCTCTGAGATGGGTCTTCGGGGCTTAGTAGGTAAAGATACTCGGGAAGCCATTGCCAGCGGTGTTCGGTATGGTCTAGCCGGCGCGATTGAACATACAATTAGTCTATTGAAAAAACATTACCGAATAAACAAGGTTTTTCTCACTGGTGGCGGGGCTAGTTTTTATCGGCCTCTCTTTGCTTTTCGCTATATTTACCAACCCCACCTTACTTTGATGGGCATTGTTCTGGTCTTGAGAGATGATGAAAAATGAACCCGGTGTCTGCTACTCCAGAGAAAATATTTACCCTCAGGGACACGACCATTTACTATTACCGAGAGGTACAGTCAACTATGGAGGTGGCCTGGGATTTAGCTACAAAGGGAGGCCAAGGAATTGTTTGGGCGGAAAAGCAAACCGGCGGGCGGGGTAGATATGGCCGGCGGTGGGATTCACCCACAGGGGGTATTTACCTGTCGTGGATTTTCACCGGGATAACTCCTGGATATCTGAGTGTGGTCGCTGCGGCAGCGGTTGTTAGAACTCTGAAGGGGTTAGGACTGGCTGGTTGTCGAGTGAAGTGGCCCAATGATATAATTCTTAACCAGAAAAAGATATCTGGCATTCTGGTAGAGGAGCGAGGAGAAATATCTGTTGTAGGCATAGGCGTTAATCTTAATAGTAAGGCCAGTACTCTTCCTCCAGGAGCCACTTCCTTTTATGAGATTACAGGCGCACAAATCTCTTCACTAACGTTTCTGGAAAAGCTAATTCAAATTTTTGAAGAGTTTGTAAAGCGTACCCGGTGGCAGGAGGGAGACTGGCTAAATTTATGGAGTGAACTATTTGAAAATGGACAGTCCGGAAATTAGCGGTGCTTTTCTGCTGATAGTTTTTCTCCTTTTCCTTTCCGCCTTTTTTTCGGCCAGTGAGGCAGCTTTGATTTCGCTGGGAACATACCATCGCCGGAAATTTCGGGAAGGATACCAGGCTACCAACCTTGATTTCTGGTTTCAGCACTCCCGGCAGGTGTTAATCACCATTCTGGTGGGAAATAATATTGTCAATGTAGCCCTATCGGTGGTGATGGCTGATGTTTCTTATCGTCTGTGGCACAGAATGTACCTGGCTGGTTTAGTGGGAGTGGTAACATTTTTTCTGGTGGTTTTTGGGGAAATTATTCCCAAGACTCTTGGCAAAAAGCATGCCGAGTGGATTGCTCCTTTGGTAATGGTTCCTTTACGGTTTGTTTGTGTATTGTTGAAGCCAATCACCTGGTTACTAATTGTCATTTCGGATTTTTTCCTTTCAGCCTTCGGTT
This sequence comes from Candidatus Omnitrophota bacterium, assembly GCA_023818865.1. GTDB lineage: Bacteria > Ratteibacteria > UBA8468 > B48-G9 > DSTR01 > JAMWDF01. Next base: position 12,507 of record JAMWDF010000021.1, on the reverse strand, counting down.
TAAAGGCCGCCTCTATCTTTCCGGTAATTACAGAAGATGATTTAAGGGCGATGATTGCTGCTGGTGAGGAAGAAGGAGTAATTGAAAAAGGCGAACACGAGATGATTCACTCAATTTTTGAGATCAGTGATACCATGGTCAGAGAGATTATGACTCCTCGGGTAAGTGTCGTGGCGGTGGAGGAGACTGATTCTCTTGCCGAGGTGTTGGATGTGATTGCCAGGGAGGGATATTCCCGGCTACCTGTTTATCGTGAGGACCTGGACCACATTAGCGGAATTGTTTACATCAAAGATGCCTTAGCTTCTGAACTTTCAAGACGAAAGCAGGAACAAGCTATTGTTGTTCGCGACATCATGAGACCAGCCTTTTTCGTTCCTGAGACCAATACTGTTCGGGAGGTTATTCAGGAGATGCAACACCGTCATATACAAATGGCGATCGTGGTTGACGAGTATGGAGGAACCGCAGGGCTGGTCACTATGGAAGACCTTCTTGAAGAGATTGTTGGTGAAATTAGTGATGAATACAAAAAGGAGAGGCCGGAGGTCCAGAGGTTACCGGACGGTTCCTGCCTGGTAAAGGGTGCCTTGGAGATAGAGAAAGCAAATGAGTTTTTTGGTCTCGGTGTTTCCGGGGAAAAGGTGAATACTTTAGGTGGTTTTATCCTTGATTACTTAGGACGATTTCCTCAAAAAGGGGAACGTTTTCGCTGGCGGGGATATCAATTTATTATCCAGGAGGCCGATAGTAAGACTATCCACTGGGTAAGGATTAAAAAAGTTGGAAATCCAACGGAGGCGAAATATGAGTCAGGAAGAGATTTATCAGCAAAGAATGGCCAGCAGGACTTTTCTCCAGGCGGAGAATCTTGAACCATATGGCCGAGCGTTCGCTCGAACACCGGCAAAAGAAATTACTGAAGGAGAAAAAGATGTCTCAGCAGCTGGCCGGGTGATGGCTTTTCGCCGCCATGGTCGGACATCTTTTCTCGACCTTCAAGATGAATCAGGAAAAATTCAGCTATATGTGAAACGAGAATCCTTGGATGGAGAAAGCGCTAAGTTTTTTGATAACCTTGATATTGGGGATATTGCTGGGGCAGTCGGGGATACTTTTAGAACAAAAACAGGAGAGTTAACGATAGCCGTCCGATCGTTAAAAATTCTAGCCAAGTCTTTACGCCCCCTTCCTGAGAAGTGGCATGGTCTTAAGGATGTGGAAACCAGGTATCGCTGCCGGGAATTAGATTTGATAATGAATCAAGAAGTTCGGGATGTTTTCCGGAAAAGAAGTCGTTTGGTGGAATTACTCCGGCAGTTTTTGACTTCTCGGGGATTTTTGGAGGTAGAAACCCCGATGATGCATCTTCTTCCCGGAGGTGCGGAGGCCAGACCCTTTGTTACCTATCATCACACATTGGGTTTGAATCTTTATTTAAGAATTGCTCCGGAACTCTATTTAAAAAGGCTTTTGGTTGGTGGCTTTGAGAAAGTTTTTGAAATCAATCGCTCCTTCCGGAATGAGGGCATTTCTACACTGCATAATCCTGAGTTTACCATGCTGGAGGCATATTCTGCGTTCAGTGATTGCCAGGGAATGATGGAATTAGTGGAAGAGTTGATTAATTCTTGCGTGACGAGTCTGTTGGGGACTGAGGAAATCAGCTATCAGAAAGAAAGAGTAAATTTCTCCCGACCGTGGAAAAGAATCAGATGGGCAGAAGCTTTTCAGCAACTTGGATTGGACTGGCGGGATGAAAAGCAAGTGCAGGAAAAGGCAGAATCAATCAGTTCAGAGGAAAAGGATGGCTTACCAAGGACCCATTTTGATCGTCTGGATGCCATTTTCAAGAAAGAGATTCAGCCGCTTTTGGTGCAACCCACGTTTGTAATTGAGTATCCCCGAGCGATTTCTCCTCTGGCAAAATGTGTCCCCGGTTCCCCGGAGATGACTGAGCGGTTTGAGCTTTTTGTTGCTGGCCTGGAAATAGCTAATGCTTATTCGGAATTGAATGACCCAGTAGAACAGAGAGAAAGGTTTGAGGAACAGATCAGCAGGCAAACACCAGACCGACCTAAGGAACTTGACCTTACCTACGTCACTGCTCTGGAATTTGGGATGCCACCGGCCGGCGGCCTGGGTATAGGGATAGACCGCCTGACGATGATACTTACAGATAATTCCTCAATCAGGGAAGTAATTCTTTTTCCCCTATTACGTCCAAGGTGATGAGTTTCAGGCGAATAACACAGGCGGCCTCGGTTATGGCGGTGGCCACCAGCCTCGCCCGGGTCCTGGGATTGTTTCGCGAGATATTGTCCGCTAAAACATTTGGTACTACAGCTATTTACGATGCTTTCTTGCTGGCCTTTATGATACCTAATTTTTTCCGAGGGCTCCTGGCTGAAGGAGCATTGAGCAGTGCCTTCATCCCTGTTTACACTGAGTATCTTTCACTCCCGGAAAAAAGATCGCAAGCTGAAGAAGTCGTTAATCTCTGTTTCACGCTTTCTTTTTTGGTGACTACCGGGCTTTATTTGGTTATTTTGATAGCGGTGGGCTTTATCCTGAAATTTTTGCCAGAGACTTCCCGGTGGTTTAACACTTTTCTTCTGCTCAGGTTCACCTTCCCTTATTTGATCTTTGTTTCTCTTTCTGCTCTGAGTATGGGAGTTCTTCACGCCCACAAACATTTTTTCTGGCCAGCGTTATCACCGATAGTTCTTGATCTAGCCTGGATTGGAGCGCTGTTGTGGCTTTGTCCTTTGATGGGAAATAGCCTAGAGAGACAAATTCTGGGTTTGGGCGCAGGGGTGCTGGTTGGGGGGTTAGGGCAATTCTTGCTCCAGTGGCCAATGGTGAAAAAAAAGAGTGGCTCTTTTCATCTGCGGACTCACTTTGGCCATCCGGCCCTAAGGCAGATGGGCAGGCTTCTTGCCCCAGTGATTATCGGTGTAGCGGTGGGTCCGATTAATCTTTTAGTGGATTATTCCCTGGCACATTTCTTGTCCAGTGGAATGGTTTCCTCTCTTTGGTATGCAACCAGACTATACCAATTGCCTTTGGGAATTTTTGCTATCTCAATCTCTACGGCCACCTTGCCCTGGTTGGCCCAGCAGAAAACCGAAGGCAATTTACCGGCTTTGGCTTCCAGCTTAGTATCCTCCTTATCCCTTGTTTTTGCTATTCTCTTACCCTGTAGTTTCGGATTGATCCTGTTGAGGAAGGAAATTATCAGTTTTCTTTTTCAGCGGGGAATGTTCTCCAGTTTGTCCGTGGAAGCCACGGCGTTTGCTCTCGGTTTTTATGCCTTGGGTTTAATCGCTTACGGAGCAATTTCTGTTTTGACTCGGGCCTTCTATGCCTTTCAGGACACCAAAACGCCAGTCCAGGTTGGGGTCATTTCTATCGGGCTTAATTTTCTTTTGGATATCGGGCTGATGAGATTTTTAAGGCAGGGTGGCATTGCTCTCTCTACCACCCTGGTTGGTTTCGGTAACTTTCTGTTACTTCTTTTTCTCTTCCGACGGAAACATCTTCCATTGAAGCTAAACTCACTATTTTCCTACCTGGGGCGAATTGGACTAGCTAGTTTGGGTAGTGGTTTGGTGTTAGCATTGCTGCGAAGATGGGCAATCGCTCGTCTGCATTTGTCCATTTTGCTAATTGCCTGTATAATAGCCACTGCTACTGTTTACTTGTTTCTTCTCGTCGGCACCGGATATTTCAAAGTTCAGCCAGAAAGGAAATAAGAAAATGGATCATTTCTTCCAGCAAGTGTTATCTATTTTTATTTTGCTATTCTCGGTCATTTGCCATGAGTTTGCCCATGGTTACGCTGCTTTAACCCAGGGAGATGATACAGCCAATCTTTCCGGTCGCCTAACGCTCAATCCTTTAGTTCACATTGACCCTATCGGCAGTCTGGTGGTCCCTATTCTGTTGATCATTACTAGAAGCCCATTTATTATTGGGTGGGCTAAGCCAGTACCGGTTAACCCTTTAAGATTTAGGGACATGGACCGGGGAACAGTGATTGTTAGTGCGGCTGGGGCAGTAAGTAACATCCTCCTGGGATTAGCGTTCAGCATTGCCTTTCGGATAGCCCATGGTAACCCGATATTTTTGTTAGGGGTGACCATCAATTTCTGGCTGGCTTTTTTCAACCTCTTACCTATACCGCCTCTGGATGGTTCTAAGATTTTGTCTGTCTTTCTTCCTTATAAATGGAAATGGTCTTACTTAGCTTGGGAGAAATACGGTATGTTCATTATCTTAGGGCTTCTATACACTGGGCTTTTGGGTTTTGTCCTTTCTCCAGCGGTGAACAACCTGTTAAAGTTAGTAACTGGGTTGAGATAAGGAACAACCGTTTAGTAAATTTCTTGCATCAAAATAAGTAGAAGGGGCGCCAACCATGGAGGATAAAGAGAAAAATCTATTTCCGTTTCTGGTGTCTTTCTTAGCCACCTGGGGATGGCAAGCCCTGGGAAAACTTCCGGACCCGATAACTGGCAAGGGGGGCAAGAACTTGCAACAAGCCAAACAAGTGATTGATATTCTGGTTATGCTTCGGGAAAAAACCAGGGGTAATCTCAGCGCTGAAGAAACCAGATTGATAGAGAGTGCAATTGCCGATTTGCAGTTAAATTATGTGGAGGAAACTGCTCGGGAAACCCAAGCCAGGGCTCAATCCCAAAAACAGACGGAGGCAGAGGGTAAAAAGTAGTCTCCGGGATTTCCATGACCAACCAAAAGCTTAAGGAAGAACTCAAAAAACTCCCTCGCTGCCCAGGTGTATACCTCCTCAAGGATGAAGGAGGTCAGATTATCTACGTGGGTAAGGCTGTTTCTCTGAGGGATAGGGTTGCCTCCCATTTCGGTCAATCCTATAATCTGAAAACATTGGTTATGGCAGGTCAGGTAACAGGCATAGAGGCCATTCCTGTAGCTACCCCTGCTGAGGCCTTAATCCTTGAAAATCAGCTGATTAAGAAATATCAACCGCGGTATAATACCAATCTGAAGGATGGCAAAAGTTATCCCCTGGTGAAAATTACCCGGGAGACATTCCCTGCTTTAATGATAGTGAGGGAGGAGAAAAATGGCCACGATTTTTATTATGGTCCTTTCACCAACGTTGAGCACCTGAAGCGGCTGGTAAAATTTCTTCGCCATTACTATCCTGTGAGAACTTGTTCCCCGGCCACTTTCCGAAAGCACCGGGTTTGCACTGAATATCATCTTAGGAGATGCTGCGGACCGTGCACCAACTCTGTTTCTTCAAAGGAATATAACAGAATAATGGCTGGAGTAAAAGCTTTTTTTTCTGGCCACTATCGCCGTTTTGAAAAAATTCTTAAAAGACAACTAAACCAGGCAGTGAAGGAGTTACGTTTTGAGGAAGCCCAATTGATTAAAGAAAGGCTAGATCTACTTGACTCTTTGGAGAAAAAATTTCCTGCCCGGGAGGAACAACATTTAGTAGCTTATGGGGAGCAAAATATCCTTACAGCCCTCGCCCGCCTGTGCCGTCTGGAGAAGATACCAGTCGTAGTGGAAGGTTATGATGTTTCTTTGTGGAGTCAGGATTTAGCGACAGGCAGTAAAGTTGTTTTCCGAGGAGGCCATCCGGATAAGAAGAGTTATCGGCACTACCGAATCCAGTCAGTAGCCAATATTGATGATTATCAGATGCTTAGGGAGATAGTGGAAAGACGATTCACTGGTGCGGGAAGGGATGAAGATTATCCAGACCTCATTCTGGTGGATGGAGGAAAGGGACAGTTATCAGCAGTACTCCAGGTTCTTTCCCGGTTTAACCTTCAGATTCCAGTGCTGGCGCTGGCTAAAGAAAAAGAAGAAATCTATTTGCCTAATTGGCGTCAAGCCATATCCCTGCCTGCCAATTCTCCGGTGCTTCATTTCCTGCAGCGGGTAAGAGATGAAGCCCATCTTTTTGCTTTCCGCTACCAGCGGTTGCTTCGGAAAAAGAAAACCTTGGCTTCCCTTCTTGAGAGAATACCTGGTCTTGGTCCAGTCCGCAGGCAAAAAATACGTGAAAGATTTCCAGACATATACCGCCTGAAACAGGCCGACCTGGATATGTTGAAAGAGACGGGAGTGCCAGAAAAAATAGCCAGAAGACTGCTGAGTAACTTGAAACAAGAATTGGCTCAAGCGGATGGCTGAAGAACATTTTCTGGCCAGATAATCCTGCTGAATTTAAAACTTTTCGCTGGAAATGTTTTTATCCTGGGGTATTATAATTAAGGTCAATTAAGGGAAGAAGATGAAATTTATTGATCAGGTTATTATTGAAGTTAGGGCGGGTAACGGTGGTGCTGGCTGCATCGCTTTCCGGAGAGAAAAATATGTGCCTCGAGGTGGACCGGCTGGGGGGGATGGTGGCTCCGGAGGTTCAGTAATTCTTGTCGCCAGCCGTCGCCTGAAGACGCTAATTGATTTTCATTACAAACATCATTTTGTTGCTTCTAATGGCCGACCTGGGTCAAGTAAATGCAAGACAGGAAAATCTGGAAAGGATCTAATTCTTGCTGTCCCCTGCGGGACGGTCGTCTGGGACGTGAGCGGAAAAGAATTGCTGGCTGACCTGGTTAAAGAAGGAGATTCAGTATTGGTGGCCCGAGGAGGAAAAGGAGGCAAGGGGAATGCGGCGTTTAAATCTTCTACCAGGCAGTCCCCACGATTGGCCACACCAGGGGAGCTAGGGGAGAGCAGAAGATTGAGATTAGAATTGAAGCTGATTGCCGAAGTGGGATTACTGGGATATCCGAACGCTGGCAAATCAACTCTTCTTAGAGCCGTGTCTGACGCCCGACCGAAAGTAGCTGCCTATCCTTTTACTACTTTATACCCTCACCTCGGGGTGGTTCGTTTGGATGAAGAGAGGCAATTTATTATGGCTGATATTCCTGGTCTGATTGAGGGGGCAGCCGCCGGGTGCGGATTAGGTTATGCGTTTTTGAGGCATGTGGAGAGGACAAAAGTTTTAGTTCACTTGATTGACCTATCGGTTAGTGACTTCTTGTCCCGGTATGGTATCATTAGAAAAGAAATTGCTGCTTACAGCAAGAAATTGATTGATAAACCGGAAATCGTCGTTGGCACAAAAATTGATTTGCCTGAAAGCCAGGAAAATCTGGAAGTTTTTTGCCGATATTTTCCTGACGGTTGCATAATCTCAGCTCTTGAAAGAATAGGGTTGAGGGAACTTCTGGAAATCATCTGGCAAAAACTTAACCAGAATAACACGGGGAAAAAGTGAACGGCTCACAGGCTGTCCTGGAGAATCTTAGAATACAACTTGATGTCCTTAAGCAAAAATTGGGTTTGGACAAGCAGAAAGAGATTTTCCTTGAGCTGGAAGCGGAAAGACAGAAAAAGGGTTTCTGGAATCCCCGGGTGGATCAGGAAAAGATGGAGCGCTGGAACCGGTTGAGCCAACAGTTTCAGACCATTGAGAGTATAGAGAAAGGTCTTGAAAACCTGGAAGCGGTCACGGAGTTGCTAGCTCAAGTTGAAGATAAAGAGTTGCAACAGGAATCTGAAAGATTGATCCATCAGGTAACCGAGAATCTTTCAAGGTTGAAGATGGAGTGGCTTTGGGAACAAGGAGACCATAAGAACGCTATTTTCACCCTTCATGCTGGAACTGGTGGTACCGAAGCCTGTGACTGGGTCAGTATGCTTTGGAGGATGTACAGCCGGTGGTTGTCCAAAAAAGGATTCAAGTGGCAGGTGGTCGATTTTCAGCCAGGGGAGGAAGCTGGTCTTAGAAGAGTAACAGCAATGGTTCAAGGTGCTTACGCTTACGGGTACCTAAAGGGAGAAGAAGGGGTTCATCGTCTGGTGCGTATCTCCCCTTTTGATGCCAACAAGAGGCGACATACCAGCTTTGCCGCAGTGAGTGTAGTTCCGGAGATTGAGCAGAACGTCAACATCGAAATTAAGGACGAGGATATAGAGGTGGACCGTTTCCGGGCAAGCGGGGCTGGCGGGCAAAACGTGAATAAAGTTGAGACAGCGATTCGCATTAGGCATAAACCAACAGGCATAGTAATCCAGTGTCAGACTGAACGGTCTCAGTTTAGGAATCTTGAGTTGGCCATGAAAATTCTGAAAAGCAGGTTGCACCATCTAGAGTTAGAAGAACAGAAAAAAAAGGAAGCGGCCAGGAGAAACAGTCAGAAGGAGATTACCTGGGGCAGCCAAATTAGGTCGTACATTTTTTGCCCTTACACCTTGGTTAAGGATCACCGAACCGGCGTAGAAACAGCCAACGTCAACGGGGTGATGGATGGCGAAATAGACGAATTCACGACCTCGCCGGCGCTGGTTGCGCACTTGACCATGCAGACGAACACCCATCCCACGGTGCCCTTCGAAAACGGCGCAAGCGGCG
>JAMWDF010000021.1:0-4069 GCA_023818865.1 Candidatus Omnitrophota bacterium | reverse complement strand
AATTCATTCAGGCGGAAATTGAATGGCTAGCGAAGCAGAGAGGTCGCCTTGAAGAGACGACCACGTAATCAGATTTGAGGGGTAAAATAAGTGAATATTCTAGTCACTGCCGGGCCGACCAGAGAATTTCTTGACCCGGTGAGGTTTTTATCCAATCCAGCGACTGGGTACCTCGGATATGAAGTGGCCAGGCAAGCAATTTGGCGAGGGCACCGGGTTACCTTAATTTCTGGACCAACTTTCCTGTCAGCGCCTCCAAAGGCCAAATGCGTCAAGGTGGTTAGCGCTTTGGAGATGAGACAAGCAGTGAGATGCCATTTTCCCTTAAATGACGCGTTGGTGATGACAGCGGCGGTAACGGATTGGCGACCGGCTAGGCGGGAAAAGACAAAAATAAAAAGAAAGTCTGGCTGGAAACTGACCTTGGTTGCCAATCCAGATATTCTTGGAGAAATAAAATCAAAGAAGCGCGATGACCAGGTCATCATTGGTTTTGCTCTGGAGACTGAGCAGTTGGGGCAACGGGGACTGAAAAAGCTACAGACTAAGGGAATGGACCTGGTAATTGTTGACACGCCTGATTATTTTGGCGTGTATCCAGAGAAAGGACCAGTGATGGCTATCACCGCGGATGGAGAACAGAACAATTTGACTGGAATCAACAAGCCAGCGTTAGCTTCCTTTATCGTTGATTACCTGGAAGCAAAAGGGGTAGGGCGCTTGCGCTGTCTGTCTTCCCTGCTTCCGAAATATCAAAAAAGGGAAAAAAATGATTAGAAAGTTTTCTGGAGTTTATACGGCTTTATTAACTCCCTTTGGTAAAAACGGAGAGGTGGATGAGAAGCGTCTTGATGCCCTGGTGGATTTTCTTCTAAAAAGGGGAATTTATGGCTTTTATGTTTGTGGGGGTACCGGAGAGGGCTTACTAATGGACGTGGCGGAACGAGAGAAGGTAGCGGAACTGGTGAAGCAAAAGGTGGGAAATCGAGTGCCCATAATTACTCATGTTGGTGGCAGTGTTAACACTGAAAACGCCCTAAAACTCGTTAAACACGCTGAAAAAATCAGCTTAGACGCTACCTCCTCTATACCCCCGATTTACTATCGCTTTTCTTTTCGGGAAATTTTCACGTATTATCGTTCTTTAGCCGAAGGCTCGTCCTTGCCCTTATTTATTTATTATATTCCAGCGACCACCGGGGTTTTCTTGCATAATGAAGAAATTGCCAGACTTTCTTCTATAAGAAACATTGCCGGTCTAAAATATACCTACAGTGATTTTTATCTGCTGCAGGATCTTCTGCTCAGATGCCCAGGCTGGACCGCTTTCTCTGGGCCGGACGAGATGTTTCTGCCAGGGCTTACGATGGGAGTTTCTGGATGCATTGGCTCCACGCAAAATGTTCTCCCGGAGATTTTTGTTGGCATCTATCAGGCGTTTATGAAGAAAGAAATAGAAAAGGCTATTGCGTTGCAGCGGAGAGTCACCCAGGCAGTCTCATTGCTGAAGGCATATGGGGGGATGGAGGCTTGGAAATCGGCTTTAATCTGCCGGGGAGTGGATGGAGGTTATTGTCGTCCGCCTAATCGGCCCTGCCTGTCGCCGAGAGAGTTTAAGAATTTTTCCCGGACGTGGAAACAACTTTTCCCTGAATATTCAGAAGGTCTCAGTTAAAAAGACGGTTGAGGTTTAAAGGGAAAATACCGTATTTTGCACAGCGGTTTAAATATGTGTTAAAATAAACAATTAGATTTGTGCCGGGCAATCTATGGACGAAAGAGAAATCAAGTTTGACCGGGAAGGACTTCTTCCGGTGGTGGTTCAAGACCAGGCAGGGAGAGTTTTGATGGTTGCTTATATGAATAAGGAAGCCCTTCGATTGACATTAGAGACTGGCAAAATGCACTATTTTAGTCGGCACCGCCAAAAAATTTGGCTTAAAGGAGAAACATCCGGACATTATCAGCATCTAAAGAAACTATTCATAGACTGCGACGGGGATTGCTTGCTGGCTGTAGTAGAACAAAATGGAGCCGCTTGTCATACAGGATATTACAGTTGTTTTTTTCGCTCATTTGCTAATGGTAAATTTGTAGTTTCAGAGAAGAAGATTTTTGACCCGAAAGAGGTATATCGGACATGAACCGAAATCTGTATGTCAAACTGGGAATTATTGTGGCTATTGCTGGGATTTCTGCCTGGTATCTTTTCCCCTTGGAGAAAAAAATTAGGCGCGGTTTGGACCTTCAGGGCGGTGTCCATCTGGTGCTGGAGGTAGAAAAACCAGCCCAAGCTGACCAAGGTCTCTCCGACGTTACTGACCGAGCATTAAAGGTTGTCCGCAATAGAATTGATGCCCTGGGGATTACTGAACCAGTCATTCAGAAGCAGGGGACAAACAAGATTATTGTAGATATCGCTGGCTATAAGGATCCGGAGAAGGTGATGGAAGTAATCGGTCGGACAGCCTTACTGGAGTTCAGACTGGTCAGCGATGATGTCGACGCTCTGAAAAAAGCCCTTAGTGGGGAAGTGCCTGAGGGATACCAGCTACTATATATGAAGGAAAAGGATGAACGGGGAATTCTCCGCGATTCAGTACCTCTGCTGGTGAAATCTGAGCCGGAGCTCACCGGAGCCTATCTGAAGGACGCGTATATGGGTTATAGTTCCGGCGGCTTTCCTGATGTGAACCTTGAGTTCAATAAGGAAGGAGCCGAGATGTTTTCCGTTGTCACCGGAGCTAATATTAACCGAAGGCTAGCCATTATTTTGGACGGAGTAGTCCAGTCGGCCCCAGTAATTAAGGAACGAATCCCCAATGGCAGGGCGCAAATTACTGGTCAATTTTCAACAGAGGAAGCGAAGGAACTGGCTTTAGTATTGCGGGCTGGCGCTTTGCCAGCGAAACTGGAGGTAGTTTACAAAGAACTGGTTGGCCCTACCCTTGGAAAGGAGTACATTAGGCTGGGGCTCCGAGCTTCTTTGTTCGGAGCATTGATTGTGATTCTGTTTATGCTTTTTTATTACCGGGCTTTTGGTCTTCTGGCGGATGTGGCTCTTGGTCTTAATATTCTCGTTGTGCTGGCTATTTTAGCTGGCTTTAAGGGTGTCCTCACCCTTCCTGGGATTGCCGGAATTGCTCTGACTGTGGGAATGGCGGTCGATGCGAATGTCTTAATCAATGAGCGGATTAGAGAAGAACAAAGGGCCGGGAAATCTCCGAAAACCAGCGTGGATAACGGTTATCAACGAGCCTGGGCAGCCATTATTGACTCAAACATCACTACGTTAATCACTGGGCTGGTTCTTTTTTTCATGGGCGAAGGGCCTATCAAGGGATTTGGTCTGACCCTGAGTATCGGGATTGTAGCCAATCTCTTCACTGCGGTGTTTGCCACTAAAACAATTGTTGATTGGTTTATCGTTCACCGAAAGGTGGAAAAACTCTGGATCTAATTATGGGCATTCTAAGAGATACCCGGTTTGATTTTTTGGGAAAAAGATACTGGACTTATCTGTTTTCTTTTGTGGTGATAGTCGTTGGACTTTCTGTATTTGCCAGCCGCGGTCAAAAAAATTTCGGGCCTGACTTTACTGGGGGGGACCTTCTCCAGATAGAGTTTTCCTCTCCGCGTTCTGCGGCTGAAGTAGCTAAGGCCGTGGAAAAGACAACCGTGGCTACCGTTCAGAGCCTTGGGACTGAAGGAAAAGAATTTCTTATCAGGAGCGGCCCAGGAACTTCACCGGCCGTTCTTCAAAATTTGTATGAGATTTACGGCAAAGATAGTCTGACGATAAAAACAAACACTTCCATTGAACCGTCCATGAGTTTCAGTCTAAGGAAAAAGGCTCTCCAGGCATTTATCTGGGGTATGGTCGGCATCCTGCTATATCTGACTGTTCGTTTTGAATTTCGGTTGGCGGTGGGCGCGACGTTGGCCATCATTCATGACATTTGTTTCTGTCTGGCAGTAATGGCTTTGGCTAGGCAGCAGATTGATACACCAGTGGTAGCCGCCTTTCTTACTGTGGCCGGCTATTCTGTGAATGACACCGTGATAATTT
>JAMWDF010000216.1 GCA_023818865.1 Candidatus Omnitrophota bacterium | reverse complement strand
CAGTTACGGACGAATTTCCAGTTTCACGGCAAAGAGTGGCCGCATTCCTCGCTGGGTAAGGAAACGCCAGCGGAAATTTATTTCGGACGCAACACTCATTGACACTCAGGGAAAGGAGAAGGTAGTTAAATTAACTGGGTAGGTCGAGAAAAGGAAGTGAAAAATAAGTCCCACCCTAAATGATTTTTATACCCTTAAGACCACTACTTTCTGTCCAAACAAAGGGGACCACCCCATATTTCCCTCCTGCTCAGAAGGTTAATATACCAGAATGTGTAAATTATGTCCCGGGAATATCGGGTTAAGAATGGGCCAGGAAGATATCAAGAAAGCGGAGGGGGTGGGATTTGAACCCACGTCCCGATTACTCGGGAACACGCTTTCCAAGCGTGCGCACTCGGCCGCTATGCGACCCCTCCTTTGACAAACCTTCTCGGTTAACAGTTTAAGAATGGCTGGGGTGAGAAGAGTCCGGGGAAACCTCTTTCGCTCCGGACGTCATCGCTTTAATCTTTAACGCATGTCCCGCTTTAAAACGCTTGTAAAGCAATCTCTTGGCCAGACTGTTAAGTTGCGCCGGTTTAATCTTCCCTTCCTCCAGCAATTTTAACTGTTGCCTGGCTCTTTTCATTCTTCTATGGTAGAGATGTCTCATCCTTTCAAACTTGCCCATCTTTTTCCTCCCCATCCACTAAATCTTCACCAAAAGATTTTAAGGCAAAAAATCTTGAAGGTCAAAAATTAGCGGCTCAAAATAAAACTTTTGACGGTAATGCCTTTCTGGCTAAAATAAATGACTATGGGTTACTTCCCGAATCTAGAGGGTAACTGGCAGGAATATCTGGCTTGGTTAGCGCTACTCAAAGAAAGGGGCTTCAACACTAGCCAGACGGAAAGAAGAATGGTCAAACTCCTTTCCCAGGAGAAAAAATATATTTCCCAGAAAATGAGGAAAGAAAATTCAGCCTATCAGACTGCCGAAAGATTGGAAGAGATTCGGCGACAACGACCAGAAGGGCCAAGGAAACTGGTAGAGAAAGTTAACCAGGACGAGTTGAACGACCGAATTCTCGGAGCCTGGTTAGGCCGAGCGGCTGGGTGCATATTGGGCATTCCCTGCGAGGGCCTGAGTAAGGAGGCTATCCGGTTTGCCTGTCTCAACCATTCTCTTCCCTATCCGCTTCGCTCTTATTGGCCTGAAGACCCAAAGAATCTTTCGCCTAAAGCCAGGCAATATCAACTAACCCCAAGAGAAAAATTTTTATTAAAAAATCTTACTGGCATCGGCGCTGACGATGATCTGGCTTATACCCTTCTAGGCTTACTTATTCTTGAAGAAAAAGGGCTAGATTTCACTACTAAGGATGTGGCCAGTGCCTGGTTAAAATATCTGCCGACAGCTTGTACAGCTGAAGCCGTTGCCCTAACAAATTTGAGACAAGGTATCCCCCCAGCTCTGGCCGGCGGAATAAATAACCCGTATACTGATTGGATTGGTGCTGATATCCGCAGTGACCCCTGGGCTTATGCTGCCCCTGGCTGGCCGGAAAAAGCAGCGGAAATGGCTTACCGAGATGCTTGCCTGACTCACCGGGGTATAGGCATCCATGCGGCAATGTTTTTTAGTGCCGCCATTGCTGCCGCCTTTGTTGCTTCTGAGCCAATAGAAGCCATAAAGCTCGGCCTGACAGAAATCCCGAAGAATTCTCGTCTAACCGGGGTGGTTCAACAGGTAATTAGGTGGTGCGAAGATGACGGAGACTGGGAGAAAACCACTGACCGAATTTTAAAATTTTTCCAGGGAATGAGCCCGGTCCATGCTCTGAACAACGCTGCAATGACTGTGGCTGGCATTTTCTACGGAAACGGGGACTTTGGCAAAACAATTACTTTAACAGTAATGGCTGGACTGGATACAGATTGCACTGGAGCGACCGCCGGTTCACTCCTCGGAGCGATGGTTGGTGCCAGCAGATTGCCGAAGAAGTGGATAAAACCATTGGGCGACGAAGTGGAAACCTATCTTCTGAGACACAGACATTTTCGCTCAAAGGAGATTGCGAAGCGATTTACCAGGATAGCCTTGAAAAACATTAACACTTAACCTTCTGAACTGGAGAAACCATGAAAAGAGCACTTTTTGTCTGGGGCGGCTGGGAAGGACACGAACCGAAACAATGTGTTGACCTTTTTGTCCCATTTTTAGAAAAGAATGGGTATCTGGTGGAAATTAGCCACTCACTGGATAATTATTTAGACCTAGAGAAGATGAAACTGATAGATTTAATCATTCCTGTCTGGACAATGGGTACAATTACCCAGGAGCAGGAAAAGGGACTTCTTCAAGCGGTGGCTGAGGGAACCGGGGTGGCTGGCTGGCACGGAGGGATGGCTGATTCATTCAGGAACAATCCTGCTTATCAGTTTATGGTCGGTGGCCAGTGGGTGGCTCATCCTGGCGGCATTGTTGATTATCAGGTAAACATCATCTGTCCGGATGACCCAGTCGTTTCCGGAATCGGCGACTTCTGGATGCATTCAGAGCAGTATTATCTGCATGTAGACCCTGCCAATAAGGTTTTGGCGACAACCACTTTCTCTAGACCACCTGACGCTCCCTGGGTTGCCGGCTGTACTATGCCAGTGGTTTGGAAAAAGATGTACGGAAAAGGGCGGGTTTTCTATTCCTCGCTCGGTCATGTCGCCAAAGACTTTGAAGTTATTGAAGCAAGAACTATCATGGAGCGAGGCCTGCTCTGGGCAAGCCGGTAAGGCAATTAAAGGAATCCTTTGGCCAGAGATTCCATCTCAGCCATTAGTTCCTGCTGGTAGCGCAAGAAATCAGAAATTTTCTCCTGGGGCAAAGGCCGGCGTGGAGGGGTTTCCAACCTTAAGAGATTGACAAACTGACCGTTTCGGCTTAAACGGAAATCAAGGTGGGGTCCAGTGGAACACCCGGTAGAACCTACATAGCCTATTACTTGACCTTTTCTAATTGCCCGTCCCTTTCTCACTCCCCGGGCAAAACCAGAAAGGTGCCCGTAGTAAGAGATATACCCGTTGCCGTGCTTAATCTTAACAGCATTCCCATAACCATTAGCCATCCACCCGGCAAAATCTATCCGACCATCCCCGATGGCTGAAACTGGAGTCCCAGCTGGCGCCGCATAATCAATCCCCAGATGCGGTCGATAGATCCCTGTGACAGGATGCCGCCGCCGATAAGAGAAAAAAGAAGATATCCGGCGATAAGAAAGTGGCGCCTTCAAAAAGTCCCTTTCCAGTGAATCGCCCTTTTCATCATAGAATCTGCCTTCAAAATAATAAGCCTGATAGGTTCTGTTTCGCTTGCGGTACATCCCAGCCACCAGATTGATATTCTTTAAAATTTTTTCTCCTGACTTGTAGCAATCCCAAAGCACCACAAAGCCATCTCCAGTCTCGCACTCAGTGAAAAAATCAACCCGGGAAGCAAAGACTTCGGCAAATTCCATCACCAATTCTGGAGCAATCCCGACGTCACTCATAGATGTATAGAGTGAAGATTTGACCGTTCCTGCTGCTCCTTTTCTCGCCTTGCTAGCTTGCACTTCTTTTCTTTCAGCTGAACACAAGCCGGTCTGTCGGTTATAAGTGACGATATAATAAAAAAGCGGATCCCCTTGATAAAAAAAACGAGCAAATTCTCCCTCAGCTGAAAATACGATCTCCCAGGTATCCCCTGGCCGACATCTTCTTACATCAAATGAGTTTTCTAAAGA
>JAMWDF010000215.1 GCA_023818865.1 Candidatus Omnitrophota bacterium | reverse complement strand
AAATTGAGAATCGCCCGAATAATCTGTCTGGCTTTCACTCTCGCCCAAGTTTGCCTCAGATGGAAAAGAGCGTAAGCAACCATAGAATTAGTTCCATTCCCCCAGGCAATCTCTACTTGTCGGCAGTTTTCTTGGAAATGCCCAAGCCCAGGCCGTTTTTGTTTCAAGAAATCAGCCAGGTCCCTGTATCTGATCGGTCGGCCATTTAGGGCATAACCATAGGGTCCTCCTTTCTTCACTGAAGAAAGATGCCCGTAGTAGCCTACATGGTACATCCCCTGGTCTCTTCCCAGCCAGACCCATAAACCTGGTTGTCGTACGAAAACAAGGAAGTTAGAGAGATACACAGAATAAGGATACCTGGCCGGCAGGTAAGACGGCTCTCCCAGCCAAGAAAATTCTTCTTTCTTGAGAATAGGATTCCAGATATCATGATGGCTCAAAATAACCTGCAGCTTTCCGGTAACGCTCTGGCCTCTGTTCAGACGAAACACTCCGTCCTTATAGGCTGGAGGAAAAGAAAGACACAGATACTGATAGGCTGTCTTAGTAGTGCCATAAGGCGATCTCTCTTGATCAACAGCCAAGGCCGCCTGGTAAATGCCTTTACTTTCCAGGTAGGTGAAACGAAAAACCGCTGTAAGCCCTGGCTTAAAAGAATAACCAGAATAAACTCCGGGAAGAAGCCTCAACTTCCCTACTTGCTCTGGAGGCTTCAAACCCCAAAAGTAAAAACCAAGACAGACATCTCGGCAAGCAGTGAAGTTACACTCCACTCGGAGCTGGTTGTCGGAAGATAGGTCATATTGAATCTGAGAGAAGCCTATATCACCCACCTCCCCTTCCCTGATAAATCTTCCCGAACGAGCTTGCCTTCCTCGGAGAATCGCCACCTGGGACGAAGAGATTGTCCCTGCTTGCTGCCAATACTTTAGGTGATAGACTACCTTGCCCAGAGGCCATTGTTTACCGTTGTCTTGGATAAGTATTTCTTCTAAATTGTCAGAAGGACATCTTATTTCAAAGTTCCGATTTTGGATGTGAACTGCTTTCTTAGTCATCATTCCATCCCAATTTTTTCATCACTGTCCGGGCTTCGTCTTCATTAGCGCAACCCACGCTGATTAGCAATCCTTCTGGCTTTAAGTTTTCCAAAACCAAAGGAATTTCTTCTACCCGGGGATAAACAACTATCGCCTTTTTTTTCTCCTGAATCTTCTGGTAAAGGGGGAACCAACAGGAGATACTTTCTTCCCGGTATTTTGCTCCAGGAACCCACTGAATAGCGTTAAGCCTGGCAATATCCAGGAGGATATCAAGATGCTGAAGGGCCTCTATTCCGTCAAGATGGTAGATAGAGTAATCAAGATAATTAATTTCTGCCAAAAGTTCCGGAAGAAAAAATTCCCGATACATTTCCGGCGAGACCAGACAAGAAAAATCATTCTGGACCGGGTACATCTTTCCGGGAGCGTAAATGTCAATCCAGGTTGATGTCCCTTTTTGCCAGGGACTTATCAGAGAATAATAGTCGTCGTATATCTTCTTCCAGATGTCAAAAAGTCGCAGCATAGTCCTTTTCACGCCCTCCTGGTTTTCAACCAAGTCAAGACAAGCAATCTGCGGCCCACCGCGCAGAACACACAGGGAGTCAAAACCAGCATGAAGGTCAGTAATGCCTACTAGGTACCGCCCCTTTCCCCTTTCCAAAGCCAGTTTGGTTAGCGTAAGTATTTTTTGATAATAAGGATTACTTTCTTCAAGGGTCAATTGTTCTAAATCAGCGTAGTCAAATTTTTTCCCCTGCCAATTTGCCCAGGAAGTTCCCCGACTATGCTCAGAAAAATTAAGGTTAACCCCCAAAAATCCAGAGAAGACATCTGGCCCTAAATTTGGATGGAAGCAGGGGGTAGCCAGTCCGCCAAAGAAGGTATGATTGAGCCAGTCTTCAAAAGCTTCCAGGGTGACATCCGGAGATTGCTGATATACAGCCTGGGGCTGCCTCCAAGAAACAGCAGGTTCCCACCCTGGCTGCTTGGGGGCGGTTACTGAGAGAGCCACCTTATCCAAAATCTCACAATTCCAGTAAGCTTGGAAATAAGGCTGAAGCGCCTCAAAATTTGGTTTGAACTCCATTTCCCAGTCTTACTTGCTCCTTTCCAGTTTTTCCAAATCCTTGATAGTGTCCACGCAAAAGGAATCTTTCTTGATAAAGACAACCCTGATCGGATAGCCATTTTCCAGCAGACGCAATTGTTCCAGTTTTTCCACCTTTTCCAAGGGAGAAGAAGCCAGGTGAGCAAAGGTGCGCAATAGAGCCCGCCGGAAAAGATAAACCCCGATATGTTTGTAAAAACAAACTCTCTTGCTTTGCCTTAAATTATCCTGGTTGAAATAAATCCGGGGAAAAGGAATCAAAGAACGGGAGAAATATAATGCCTCTCCTGAAAGGCGACAAATTACCTTAACCACGTTGGGATCGTAAAGTTCTTCCTTTTTTCTAATTCTGGTGGCGGCGGTGGCACACTGAATAGAATCATTCTCCAACATAACTGCCAGAGGTTTTTCTACTGCCTCAGACGGCAAAAATGGTTCGTCTGCCTGGATGTTAACGATAATCTCAGCCGATAACTTTTCAGCTGCTTCAGCCACCCGGTCACTCCCGGTTCGACAATTAGCCGAGGTCATCAGGCATTGAGCCCCAAATTTTTCCGCCTCTCTTGCAATTTTTTCACTATCCGTGGCGATATAAACAGCCTGAAGGGACTTTATCCGCCTGGCATGTTCGTAAGTATGCTGGAGTAAAGTTTTCCCCCACAGAGGGTATAAAACTTTACCTGGCATTCTTTCTGAACTAAGCCTGGCGGGAATTATACCAATAGCTATCTGCTCCATTTTCTCTCCGTTATTTAGGTCACTTCAATTGTTCAACAGCCAACCGCTGACAGTGAACTGAATAGAACTCATCCAGTTCCTTAACCGTTACTGACGCCGTACCAAAGCGACCAACAACGATGCCAGCCGCCAGATTGGCAATGATAGAAGCTTCCAGGATATTTGCGCCAGCAGCCAGGGCTAAGGTAAGTACGGCAATTACCGTATCCCCTGCTCCAGTGACATCGTAAACTTCCAGGGCAGCCGCCGGAATATGCCACACCTGGCGCTGAGAAATAAACAGAAGCATCCCTTCTCGCCCCAAAGTGACTAATAGATTCTGACTGTCAAGTTTCCTGATAATGCGTTCACCCAGGCGAATTAATTCGGAAAAATTATCAGGTTCCCGCTCATGCATTCCCGCAGCAGCCTCACTCCGGTTCGGTGTCAAACAGGATACCCGGCGATAATAGGTAAAATGTTCTATCTTGGGGTCTACTGTCAGGAATTTCCCAGTCTGACGACAGTATCGCCGCAGTTCATCAATGAGCCTCTTGGTAATGAAGCCTTTACCGTAGTCAGAAATGACCACTGCCTGACTGCTGCCTATCGCCTGGCGCAAAGTTTTTCCCAGGGAAGGAGAAAGATGGAAAGGAATTTTCTTTTCCCGGTCAATTCTCAATAACTGTTGGGTTCTGGCAACAATGCGGATTTTAGTTGTGGTTGGCTGTTCTCGCAGAAAACAGGCGTTTCTCACCTTTGACGCAGAAATTAACTCAGCCAGTTTCTGCCCAGGCTCATCCTTGCCCATCACTCCGATTATTACTGAACCAGCACCGAGTGAAGAAATGTTAGCAGCTACATTGCCCGCACCGCCGAGGAGAGAGTGTTCTTCAGTCACTTCTACCACCGGTACAGGCGCTTCAGGAGAAATTCTCT
>JAMWDF010000020.1 GCA_023818865.1 Candidatus Omnitrophota bacterium | reverse complement strand
TCCGCCTGCTAAAGCAATTAACTGGCTGAGATTTTTCTCGTCTTTCAA
Organism: Candidatus Omnitrophota bacterium; assembly: GCA_023818865.1. Classification (GTDB taxonomy): domain Bacteria; phylum Ratteibacteria; class UBA8468; order B48-G9; family DSTR01; genus JAMWDF01. Next base: position 20,764 of record JAMWDF010000020.1, on the reverse strand, counting down.
TTCGTAAATGCCTGGCCGACGCACTGCTCCGGCGACACCCGCCAGTCTTTCAGCCAGAGGGACAAAAATGGTATCGCCTTGTCGGAATTCTAATTCTCCTGGCTTCTTACCCTCCAGAAGGAAGGGGTAAAGGTCAATAATTCGGTCAGATTCCTGCTTGCGCACTAATTTGATTGACCGGAGGCTACCTCGTTCATTGGGTCCACCAGCCAACGCCAGGACATCAAGGATGTCAAACTGGGGAGAGATTTCATATGTTCCAGGTTTGCGTACCTCTCCCAGAATGTAGACTGGCATCGTTCGGACTTTACCAGCAGTTACAGAAACTTTAATCCCTTTATACTTGGCGTAAAGGCGTTCTTCAACCAGAGCCCGGGCTTCAGCCAAAGATTTACCTCCAAGCAAGAGCCGACCAACCCGGGGGATGAAAACACCACCATCGTTGTCCAGAACCAATTCATGAGTTTCTTCGACCAATCCCCAGATATGGACGACCAAGGTATCAGAAGGACCAAGAACATACCGGTCAGTTACTGGCATTTCTGTCGGTCGCGGCACGCGCGCATACTCGGCAAAAAAGCGTTGTCCGAATTGCTCCAGATTCTCTTGTCCGGGAAAAATTCCTGCGCTCAAGAGAAGGGAGGTTAGAAAAAATATTCCCAGTAAAGCTATCTTCTTCGGCGTCAAACCTATTTCCAACCTTGACTCCATTTTCAAACTGTCCTTTTTCTATATAGTACAACAAAAACTTACCAGGCAGAAATAGTCTTACAGCACGAATTTTCTTTTTCGGCGGACAGACTTTGTTTCTACTGTGTCACGGTCAGCCTGGCAGAGTGATTCCGGGGTCAATTTTACCTTAAGATACTTCTTATAACTTTCCACTCCTGGTTGATCAAAAGCGTTGATAGATAGAAGCTGAGCTTCTAGGGCTGTGGTCATCTGCCAGAAATAGATTAACCCTCCCCAATAAAAAGGACAGAGTTCTGGTAAGGTTATAGTACAGGTCGGTTGCTGAGCCTGGATTAGAGCCCATTCGGTTGCCTGGGCCGCCAGGTTCAAAAGTTTAGTATAAGTCTGTGCAAGAGGGAGTCCGGTCCCTTGGGGAACGCTTATTTCCGTGGGAAACTTTTTCACCTGGATTAAGGTTACTACTTTATCCGGCCGGCCTTCAATGTTGTTCTGATGTAAGGAATGTAAATCGTTGGTCCCCCGGCAAGCCACAGGAGTTCTGCCGTTAGGAGCCAGTCGTCCTTTTTCTACCTGCCATTGTTTGGCTCCATCTTTGCCTACAACGATTTTACTTCTACTTTTCTTTCCCAGACTCTCCGCTAACAACTGAGCGTACCAGTCAGCCGTGGAACGTAAACCCTCAGCAAAGGGCATTACCACCGCTATGGATTTTCTTTTCCTGGCTAGGAGAAAATGAGAAACAGCATAAAACAGAGCCGGGTTTTTCCATAGAGATGCTGACAGGCATCTTTTCGCCATCACCTGAGCGCCCCCAAGCACCTCCTTCGGGTTAATGCCAATTAAAGCAAGATGGAAAAGACCGATGTTTAATTCTGAAAAGCGACCGCCAACTCCAGGAAGCACTGGAAGGCTAAGTATTCCCCGATTTCCTTGCTGGCTCTCCTGGACAAGCTTTCGCAACCATCCGTTTTCTGGGTCAGTAATCACCAAGATATGCTCCTGCCACCTCCGGCCTAATTTGGTCTGGAGCCACCGGAGAAAGACAGCCAGGGCAGCCCTTGTTTCCAGTGTTTCGCCTGATTTTGAGACCACAGTGACGAACGTTTTCTCCGGGTTAAGATTGGCGAGGATTACCTTCAAGGTGGTTGGGTCAAGATTGTTCCCCTCAAAATAAACTCTGGGTCGTTTTTCCCTCACCTGATGAAATTCGTTCCAATACGGTGGACACAGAGCTTCCTGAGCGGCTTTCAATCCTAAATAGGAGCCACCTATTCCCAAAAAAACAACATTCTCAAAACGTTTTCGTACCTTTTCCCCCAAAGAAGAAACTACTCTTAGGTGTTCTTCCGATTGAAAGGGTAGTTGTGTCCATTCCAGGTTAAGGCTAACCCTGTCCTCAAACCGAGTTAACAGTTTCTGGAAATGTTGCTGGCAGTTTCTTGCTTGAGGAGCAATTTTTTCTAACTGGGCAACTGTGAGACCGTGTCTGGGGCCAATATTAAAGTCCATCATTCCGTTGAAGTCAAAACGCACCGGCTCTTGTTCTGTCATGCTCTTCCCCTGGCTCGCCCCGGTCAATCCTTCATTTCCGGGTATTCTGGGTCTGGAATTTCACTGACAAGGTCTCTGATTCTGATTGATTTGCCTGTTTTGATAGACTGGTTAGCCGCTACCCCGACCAGAATGGAACAGGCCCCAGCCCCTAATCCAGCCGCTCTTTTTAGAGGGTCAACCGGTCGCCCTGGCAAAAATAGGTCGTCAAGCAAGATTTGATCTCCCCCCCCATGGCCACCTTTTGCCTCCGGGATTGGGACGCTATAGGATTGATTGAAATGGGGATGAACAGTAATACTGGTGCCCTTTTTCAACATCTCTCCCGGTTCAGTTCCATCACCGCTAATGTATACTGACTCTACGCAGGTGTGCTCTAAACGGCCGCCAGTGCCATTGAAACTAATAGCGTATCCTTCCCAGGGAGTAAAAGCATTCAGCGCATATGAGAGAATAGCGCCGGTGTTGTAACTTACCACTGCATTCATAGTATCCTCAATGTCTATGTCTGAAGCAAAAACGCAGCGGTCCCGATAATAAAAATCGTATTTTTCCTGGTCAAGATACAGCCTTTTAAGGTCCGGATAAGCCTTTAAGTCAAGGAAAAATTTGCAACGGTCGGTATCCCCGCAGGTCAGACAACGTTCAGTGCGGCGAGATAAACCATATCGTTCTGCCTGCTCCGGCCGGTAAAAGACCCTTGCCCCACGGCAGTACACCTCTTCCGGAATGGCACTCAACCACCAGTTAACCAGGTCAAAATGGTGGGTGGCTTTGTGCACCAAAAGCCCCCCACTATTTTTCTTGTATCGGTGCCACCGGCGGAAGTAGTCTGCTCCGTGGCTCGTATTCAAGTTCCAGAAGAAATCAACCGAAAGAATTTTTCCGATGGTGCCTGCTTGGAGAATTTGTTTTACCAAGCTGCGCGCCGGGGAGTACCGGTAATTGAAAGTTACTCTCAACTGGCGGCCCGTACGCCGCACTGTGTCAATGATGCTTTGGCATTTTTCTGCGTCAATGGTCAGCGGTTTTTCAGTAATGACATCGCAGCCGGCTTCCATTGCCCGGCAGATATACTCATGATGAGTACAATCCATGCTGGTGACAATTACCGTGTCGGGTTCTTGTTCTTTTAACATCCGGTCAAAGTCCTGGGCCAGATACATAGGAATATCAAAATTCCTGACTGAGTCAGTCTGGTTCCTCAGCCTTTCATTTCTTAACTCCATCCGACCGGGGTTGGTGTCACAGATGCCTACAAGTGTTGCGTACTGAGAATAAGGACCAACGATTGCCTCAGAATAAAGGTAACTTCTTCCCCCGATGCCCACCTGGACGTAACGCTTTCTCATTAAGAGCCTCTCCTATAAATGTAGAACTATTGTCTAATCCAGAAGAAATGGAAATCTAAGTCTATGCGGCTAATAGGTTAACTCTCTTCCCCCACAATGTCAACAAGCCCAGAGAGAAGAAAGATAAAACCGGGATGCTTTGTCTGACCAAGGTCTGGGTTAAGATTTGAAGAGAAACAGGTTTCTGGAAAATTGGGAATAAAATAATAATGACTGGGACCGATTGGCTAAAAAGTTTAGGCTCAAGAGCCGGAAGCCCTTCTATGGTATAATAAAGGTTAATGAAGAAGTTAGAAAACAGAAAGGCATTTCACGATTATGAAATTTTGGAACGGTTAGAAGCAGGTATCGTTCTACTTGGGCCAGAAGTAAAATCTCTCCGGGAAGGTAACGCTAGTCTTAAAGAATCTTATGCCAAACCGCAAAATGGAGAAATGTTTCTCTACGGAATGTTTATTGCTCCTTATCCAGCGGCCAGGGAGAAACCAGCGCCCAGAAGAGTGAGGAAGCTTCTTCTCCATGCTAGCCAGATTAGACGGTGGAGTAAACAGGTGAAAGAGAATGGTTTGACTATTGTCCCACTTTCATTGTATTTTAATGAACAGGGCCGGGCTAAGGTGGAGCTAGCGTTGGTCAGGGGTAAAACGGCTGGAGATAAGAGGGAAGCTTTGAGGAAGAGACAAATTCAGCGAGAGATAGAGCAGAGGCTGAAAAGACGGGGTTGAAAAAGACTAACAAAAAAGAGGGTCAGAGCGTCCAAAAAAAACGAGGGGGCGAAATAGGTGTCGACAGGGGGAATGAGCGGCAAGAGCAGCCTGTCGAGTTCGTCGGGAACTCGTCAAAATCCGACAACAAATAACTGCCACAACGGCAAACTGTCTGGCTGCTTAAGAGCAGCCACTCACCAACAGTTCGTAGCCCTCAGGACTGTTGAGTGAGCCGGAACGAGGGCCTGACAGTCTGGTTGCCTTTTCCCAGGCTGTTAAGTACCAAAAAGGCTGCCTCTGTTTAGGCCTGTCCTGTTGGGCCAAAACAGAGAAAGAAAAAACACAGGACTATCCAGGTAGAGACTCTAGCCACTCGCCTTCTGGACCCGGCTGCAAAGCCGGCGCCTCCACCAAATAATAAGATGTTGAAAGGATATCAAGGGGGATGAGTGCGGGCAAGCGACTGGGCATTTGTTCTTTGTCTCTTTCTACTAACTGGGAACGGACAATCTATAAATCTACAGGAAAAAGCAAAAGAGCATCGGTTATCCACTTATCTTTACCAGAATCAAAAATATCTTTCCCTCCGCTCTGTTTTGAAAATCATTGGGGCCCAAGATTCTTGGGGTCGCATCCAGGACAGGGTTTTCTTTATCTACCGGGGCAAGGAAATCGCTCTTGGGGTTGGTTCTCCCCTGATAATTGTCTCCGGGACTACCCATAAAATGGAAAATCCACCTAGAGAAGTAGAAGGAGAAATCCTGGTCCCTCTGCAAGATTTTGAGAGAATCCTTACCTTGATTGAAGGAGAAATGCCCAGTTTTTCTCCATTACCCCGGGAGACAGCCAAAAAGGAAAGTCTTGTCCAAGCAGTTAGTGCTCCGAGTGCTCTTGATACTAGACCTTTTGTTATCTTCATTGACCCGGGTCACGGAGGTAAAGACCTGGGAGCCGTGGGAAACTTCGGACTTAAAGAGAAAGATGTGAATCTGGATGTGGCCAAAAGGATGAGACATTACTTACAAACGAAACTCAAGAAATACCCGAACATAAAAATTCTTGTGAGTCGGGAACAGGACGTTTTTCTCAGTTTAGAGGAACGCGTTCAGCGGGCTAAGGAAGTGAAAGCAGATGTCTTTTTTTGCATCCATACCAATTCCTCCCGGTGGAACCGACTTGACGCCGACGGTTTTGAGACTTTCTATCCCAGGAATAAACAAGAGATTACTGTTTTACCGGCAGCCGCGGACGGGGAAGGGGAAGAAGATGAATCTCGGAGTGAAAGTATTGTTCTCCAGATAGTGCGGGATTTGAACGAAACTTCAGCCGTGGACGAAAGTCGCATTCTGGCAGAATATGTTCAGGAAAGACTGGCCCAGAGACTTAACTGTCCTGATCGCGGAGCCAAACCAAGAAATTTCTATGTGTTAAAGTATACCCCTATGGTCTCTATTTTGACGGAAATTGGTTTTATCTGCAATCCCAATATTGAAGCGAATCTGCGCGATGTGGAAGTCCGCCAAGCCATCGGGGAAACACTGGCTTTAGCCCTCCTTGACTATCTTCAATGTAAGAATCTTTTCAATAATGAGTAACCAACCCATCGGGATTTTTGACTCTGGTATTGGTGGATTGACGGTGGCGACTCAGGTAAGAAAATATTGCCCTGGGGAAGAGATCATCTACTTTGGAGACACCGCCAGGGTACCTTATGGCACCAAGTCTGCTCGGATAGTCTGCCAGTTTTCTTACCAGAATACTCGCTTTCTCCTCCAGTTTAGACCTAAATTGGTAGTGATTGCTTGTCACACTGCTTCCTGTTTGGCTACCGATTACTTGAAGCAAGAATTCCCCTCGTTGGTCTTGGTTGATGTGTTAAAACCCAGTGTGGAAAAGGCTCTGAACCACACCCGTTCAGGCCGGATTGGAGTAATTGGGACGACTGCCACAATCAATAGCAAGCGGTATCAGATGAGTCTGGAATCTGCTAACAATTCTATTAGGGTCTATGCTACAGCTTGCCCTCTTTTTGTGCCTTTAGTGGAGGAGGGGTGGATAGATAACCAGGTGAGCAGAGAAATAGCTTCTATCTATTTACGCCCACTTAAACAGAAAAAGGTGGACACGGTTATTCTGGCCTGTACCCACTATCCTCTGTTGAGAAAGGTGATTGCCGGCGTTCTCGGGGATGGAGTGAGGCTAATTGACCCTTCAGAGGAAGTTGCTGCCCAGGTAGCCGCTCATCTCCGGAGGGGGGCGGCTAACAGAAGTTCAGTCGGCAGGGGACGACTGCGGCTATATTTTAGCGACTGCAGTCCCCGCCTAAAAAAAGTGGTTAGGCTTTTCCTCGGCCAGACAAAAGTAACTATTAAAGAACTAAAACCAGACTTTTTACCTGAGGTATTCAATGTATGAAATTATGGTTGAAGATGAATTTTCAGCGGCTCACTTTCTCCGTGGTTACCGAGGTAAATGCGAAAAAGTCCACGGACATAACTGGAAGGTGACCGTAGTTGTTTCAGGAAAAGAGATAGACAAACGGGGACTTCTACTGGATTTTCACGACCTAAGAAAGGAACTTTCTCAGGTCCTGGAGCGGCTTGATCACAAAGACCTAAATTCTCTTCCTTTTTTCAAAAAACGTAATCCCAGTTCAGAAAACATTGCCTTTTACATCTTTTGGCGGCTGGAGAAGAGGTTAGCCAGAAAAAATATTTCCCTTGCCCGGGTCACTGTCTGGGAAAACTGTCGCCAGTCGGCCACCTATTTCTCATCAGGAGGGGGTTATGGAAGCCTATAAGGATACTGGTTTGCCCTTCAAGAAAATATATTCTGGTAAAGTAAGAGAACTTTATGCCATTGAGGACGAGGTCTGGTTAATGGTAGCCACTGACAGAGTTTCTGCCTTTGACTTTATTCTGCCTACTCCGGTACCAGGAAAGGGGTGTGTTCTTAATCAACTATCTCTTTTCTGGTTTCGCTACTTTGGTGGAATAATTGAGCACCACGTTATAGAAGGCCGTTTTGACCATTTCCCCAAGAGTATTCGAACCTTTTCCTGCCTGCGAGGAAGGAGTGTGCTGATCCGGCCGGTAAAAAAGTTACCCATTGAGTGTGTAGTCCGGGGTTATCTTGCTGGCAGCGGCTGGAAGGAGTATCAGGAAACCGGAGCGGTCTGTGGGATTAAGTTACCCCAGGGATTAAGGCTGAGTGACCGGCTTACTTACCCAATTTTCACACCAGCGACCAAAGAAGAAAAGGGGAAACATGATCAAAACATTACTTTTGAAGAAATGGTAGCAATAACCGGTGAGCCAATTGCTAACTACCTGAGAGAAAAATCTTTGCAGTTATACCAAGAAGCTTGTCAGTATGCTGAGAGCCGGGGAATTATCATTGCCGATACAAAGTTTGAGTTCGGCCAGATTGGAAATAAAATCATTCTCATTGATGAAATTTTTACCCCTGATTCTTCTCGTTTCTGGGAAAAAGATAAGTATCAGCCAGCGAAACCCCAGGAAAGTTTGGACAAGCAATATATCAGGGATTACCTGGAAGCCATCAATTGGAACAAGAAACCCCCAGTCCCAGGACTGCCAGAGGAAGTGGTGAGAAAAACTGCTGAAAAGTACGCGAAGATTTACCAAATCCTGGTCGGTCAAGAGGTTATCTGGTAAAATTTAACTGTCATTAACTTATTCCCATGAAGAAAAAAGATAAATGGCTGGTAGAGGTTTTTTATCGTCCGGAAGTGGTTGACGGTCAGGCAGAGGCAATAAAGAAAGCGATTGAAGAAGAATCTATTACTTCTCTGGAAAAGGTTTCTATTTCCTTGCTATACCGTTTTTCTGGTCAGCTGGACCGAACAATAGTGACCAGGATTGCCAAAGAGCTACTCGTTGATCGAATTTCCCAGCTTTACCGACTGGGCAATCCGAGGCGGCCAGGAGCGTGGTCAGTTCAGGTATGGTATAAATTAGGAGTAACTGATGCCGCGGCTGAAACCACTAAGCAGGCAATCTTTGACCTGGGATTGAATGGGCCGGTGGAAGTAGCTACTGGGCGGTGTTATTTCTTTTGGGGAAACCTCAACAAGAGTATTCTGACCAGCATTGCCCAAAGAGTTCTGGCTAACGCGTTAATTGAAGATTTTCAGATCAGTTCACCCTGGAGTCAGAAAAAATGAAACCTCGAGTTCAAGCAAAGGAGATAGAAGTTCTCCAGGCTGCAGATGAGCAATTGGTTTTCTTAAGTCAGAAGCACTTGCTCTCTCTGGATTTGGTGGAGATGAAAGCTGTGAAAAAATACTTCACCCAATTAGGCAGGAATCCAACTGACTGCGAGCTGGAAACCATTGCTCAGACTTGGTCTGAGCATTGCGTCCACCGGACTTTTAAGGCATTGATTGATTACCAGGAGATTGGTTGCCAATGGAGGAAAAGCGAAAAAGTCATTTGTTTAAAAGAAATAAGCCAGGTCACCAAGAGATTGAATAAACGTTGGTGTCTTTCCGTTTTTAAGGACAATGCTGGCGTGATTGCCTTTACCGGGGAGTGGGCAATTGCTTTCAAGGTGGAAACGCATAATCATCCTTCGGCCTTGGAACCTTACGGCGGAGCTGGCACAGGCATCGGGGGGGTGATTCGCGACATTCTTGGGGTCGGCCTGGGAGCTAAACCGATTTTGAATACCGATGTTTTCTGTTTTGGTCCCCTGGATTTTCCTCCGGAAGAACTGCCTGAAGGGGTACTTCATCCTCGCCGGATATTCAAGGGAGTGGTAAGTGGTGTCAGGGACTATGGTAATCGGATGGGTATTCCCACGGCAAATGGGAGCATTATCTTTGACCCAGGTTATGTTTATAACTGCTTGGTTTTCTGCGGGACTCTTGGCCTAATGCCAGCTGATAAGGTCTTTAAGGAAGTGAAATCAGGAGACTTAATTGTGGTTGCTGGGGGAAGGACGGGACGGGATGGAATCCACGGAGCAACATTTTCCTCCGCCAGTTTAAAGAAAGATATTCCTCCCAGTGTCGTGCAGATTGGGCATCCAATTGTAGAAAAGAAGCTTCTTGATGTCTTGCTGAAAGCCAGAGACTTAAACCTTTATCGGGCAATTACTGATTGTGGAGCCGGAGGCTTATCTTCAGCTGTTGGAGAAATGGCGAAAGGATTGGGGGCCATGGTTCATCTGGAAAAAGTGCCTCTAAAGTACCCGGAGATGATGCCCTGGGAAATTTGGCTTTCAGAATCTCAGGAACGAATGGTCCTGGCAGTCCCCCCGGAAAAAGAAAAAAGTCTGATTTCTCTTTTTCACAGTGAGGATGTAGAAGCCACGGTCATTGGCCAGTTTGAAAATAGCGGCTGGCTAGTCTTGAAATACCAAGGTGAAATAGTAGGGCAACTTGACCTTAATTTTCTCCACCAGGGCCTTCCTAAAAGGAAACTCAAAGCCTTCTTCCAGGTGCCAGAGAGCAAGTCTGTTTTTCTTGAGAATACGGATTGGAAGGAAACAGTCGTACAATTGCTTTGTGATCCAGTCATCGCCTCCAAAGAGATAGTCATCCGCCAGTACGACCACGAGGTTCAGGGACAAACCATCATTAAGCCTCTCTCTGGAGTAGAACAGGCTGGGCCCTCTGATGCTGTGGTACTGAAGCCTCTTTCTGATAGCCTGGCTGGGGTGGTGGTGTCTTGCGGCATCAATCCTTCTTATGGCCAGATTGACCCGTATGCCATGGCTGGTTGTTGTGTAGAGGAGTCTATCAGAAACCTTGTTTGTGTTGGAGGCGACCCCTGCCGGGTGGCTTTACTGGATAATTTTTGCTGGGGGAACACAGCCGACCCAGAATTATTGGGCTCACTGGTGCGGTGTGTGAAAGGTTGCCGAGACTTTGCTCTGGCTTATGGCGCTCCTTACATCTCCGGTAAAGACAGCCTCAACAACTTTTACCGAAGACCAGATGGTTCAGCGATTTCTATTCCCGGTACCCTGTTGATTTCCGCTGTTTCTGTTATCCCTGATGTGAGGAAAACCTGCTCCTCTGATCTAAAAAGGCCTGGAAATTACCTGTACCTCTGTGGAGAAACCAGGGATGAACTGGGTGGCTCCCGATACTACCATCTGTTCCACTGCCAGGGTGGGAAGGTGCCTATTCCCAGACCGGAGGAGTCAAAAAGAGTTATGAAGAAACTTTATCAGGCAATCAGGAAGCGATGGGTAAAAGCCTGCCATGATTGTTCTGAGGGTGGGTTCATCGTGGCTCTCTCTGAAATGGTCTTGGGCGGGACTTGGGGCGCAGAAGTAGATTTAACCAAGATTCCTGGGGACAATGGGAAAGTGGAAACCTGTCTTTTTTCTGAGAGCCAAGGTCGGTTTATTGTGGAGGTGGCCCAGGAACACCAGGAAAAATTTGAAGAACTTTTTCATGGCTTGCCGGTAAACATGATTGGTCAAGTTATCCCCGAATCTACCCTGACAGTAAGAATGGCTGGGAAGGAGCTCTTCCATCTTTCGTTGGGAGAAATTGCCCGAGCCTGGCAAGGAGCGCTCTCATGGTAAAACCAAGGTTTCTAATTCTCAGGGTAGCCGGAACCAACTGTGACCAAGAAACGCAGTGGGCACTGGAAATGGTCGGGGCTAAAACCGAACGCGTTCACCTGAACGAATTTATCACCCGGCGCAAGAATTTAAGTGATTACGATGGGCTGGTTTTGCCTGGTGGTTTTTCTTATGGAGATGATATCGCTGCGGGAAAGGTTTTGGCCAATCAACTCACTTATCGGCTGCGCGATGACCTCTTGGCTTTTGTTGATCAGAGAAAACCGGTTATTGGCATCTGCAATGGCTTTCAAGCCCTGGTGAAGTCAGCTTTTCTTCCTGGCGGTTCAACTCTCCAGCAGGCTACCCTCGCCTGGAATGATTCTGGTCGGTTTGAAGACCGCTGGGTTTACCTGAAAGTGGAACCAAGTATCTGTCCTTTTACCCGGGGATTGCCAGAGATGATTCGTTTGCCGGTGGCGCACGCTGAGGGCAAATTCATGGTGAAACACAAGAAGTTACTGGAGTCTCTTGAAAGGAGAAGGCAAATAGCTTTTAGGTATGTCACCCCAGCCGGAGAAATTGGGGGATATCCTTACAATCCCAACGGTTCAGTTGCTGGTATCGCCGGCATCTGTAATCCAACTGGAACCGTTCTGGGGATGATGCCTCATCCGGAAAGGGCTGTCTTGAGGGAGCATTATCCTGATTGGCTGCGGGAAGAAGAGTTGGTCAATGACTGGAATCCGGCTGGTTGGCTGATATTCAGAAATGTGGTAAATTATGTTTCTTAAATGAGCTAATCGGAGTGAAGTAGTCTCTTCTTATTACTTCCAGTTGAAAGGAGTGAGAAAAAGTGGAAGAAGACATCCTGCGAAAAGCGGAAACTTTGGTTGAAGCGAGACCCTATATCCAGCGCTATCAAGGGAGTTACTTTGTAATTAAACTGGGCGGAAGTATTTTCCGGATGCCAGAAGTGCGTGTTTCGGTGTTGACTGATATCGCTTTTCTTCATCTGGTGGGCATCAAATGTGTGGTCGTTACCGGCGGGGGGCCATTCATTACCGAGGAAATTCAAAAATCTGGACGTAAACCAGTCTTCGTTGACGGACTGCGGGTAACTGATGAACCGACTCTTCAGATAGTAAGAAAGGTACTCTGCCAGGTTAGGGATGAACTGAGTAACTACCTCCGACAGGAATTAAAGGTGGTCGTTTATTCGGTGGAACCGGAGGAGCGGATACTTCTCGCTAAAAAGATTCATTATCAGCGGGGGGCTGAAGTCATTGACCTGGGATTTGTCGGACAAATGGAGGAAGTAAATGTTTCGGTGCTGGAAAAAATGGCCAGAGAAGCAATAGTGGTTGTAGCTCCTCTTGGTTATGGTCGGGATAATCTTCTTTATAACATCAACGGGGACTCAGTAGCTTCATCCATCGCCGAGGCTCTACCAGCAGAAAAATTGGTGTTCTTGACCAATGTCCTGGGAGTAATGCGCAACCCAGAAAATCCAGAAACCCTAATTTCGGTCTTGACAGTGAAACAAGCTGAAACCTTAATCCAGCAAGGGGTAATTAAAACCGGGATGGTCCCTAAGGTAAGAGCCGCTATCTCGTCCATCAGAAAAGGAGTGAAAAAGGTTCACATCGTGAGTGGTAATCTACCCCATTCGCTCTTGTTAGAAATTTTCACTGACCAAGGCGTTGGCACGGAAATTGTCGCGGATAACGGACAGAAAAAATGAACCGGGAACAGATAAAAAATCTTTACCAGGAATACATAGTGGGTTCATACACTAGAGACGATCTCGTCCTGGTAGCCGGGAGAGGCAGCCGGGTGAAGGATATGAATGACCGGGAGTACCTTGATTTCTTTCCCGGATGGGCGGTCTCCGGTCTGGGACATTGTCCTGGGCCGGTTGTGCGCGCTATTAAAAAACAGGCGAGCATTCTGCTTCACGTTTCTAACAACTATTATCACCCCTGGCAGGCAATGCTGGCTGAACGGCTTTCCCAATATTGTTTCGGGGGTAAGGTGTTTTTTTGCAACAGCGGCGCAGAAGCCAATGAAGCGGCCATCAAACTTTGCCGTCTTTACGGCCGGGGAAAAAACAAGTACAAGATCATTTCTCTGGAAAATTCTTTTCATGGCCGGACCCTGGCTACCGTTACCCTCACCGGTCAAGCTAAATATAGTCAACCCTTCCAACCCTTGCCAGCAGGTTTTGTGAAGTTACCGTTCAACGATATTGGCGCGGTGGAAAGCAACGCTGATCAAGAAACGGTGGCTGTCTTCTTGGAGCTGATCCAAGGAGAAGGGGGTATTAATGTGGCCGAGAAAGATTATGTGAGGCATCTGGAGCGAATATGCCGGGAACGGGACTGGTTATTGGTCATTGATGAGGTCCAGACTGGTTTCGGCCGAACCGGAAAAATGTTCGCCTACCAGCATTATGGGGTAACTCCTCATATCATTACTCTGGCAAAAACTATGGGTGGTGGTTTCCCGATCGGAGCGATGGTCGCCCAGAAAGAAATTGCTAACCTTATGGGCCCGGGAACCCACGCCTCCACTTTTGGCGGAGGACCGCTGGCTTGTAGCGCGGCCCTGGCTGTCTTAGAGATGATTGAGAGAAATAATCTCATTTCTCGGGCAGAAAAAATGGGTTGGTACCTGAGAAAGAAACTGGAAGGGTTGATGAAGAAATACCCAGTTGTAAAGCAGGTCCGCGGAATGGGATTAATGTTGGGTATGGAACTACACCGTCCTGGTTTCCCGCTGGTGAGAGTATGCCGGGAAAAAGGGTTATTGCTTAACTGTACCCACGAACGGGTCATCCGTATCATGCCAGCTTTGACAGTAAGGCGAGCAGAAATAGATGAGGCCGTGGATATTCTTGACCATAGCCTTAAGGAATTTACTTGCCTAGCCCAATAGTTTCCCCTACTTTGAAAATGAAAAGAGATTTTCTGGATGTGACTGATTTCAGCAAAGAGGAGATTCTGCGTCTTTTTGACCGGGCAAAGTATTTCAAACAGGAACGCGGCCGACTTGCCCGGGCGAATCTACTTACGAACAAGCATTTCGGGTTGCTCTTTACTAAACCATCAACCAGGACCAGGGTTTCGTTTGAAGTGGCGATTTTAGAATTAGGCGGGACGCCGATTTACCTTTCCGGACAGTCTACCCAGGTTTCTCGGGGAGAAACGGTGAAGGATACCGCCTGTGTTCTTTCCCGGTACCTGCATGGGCTGGTTGTCCGAACCTTTCATCAGGAAGAAGTAACCGAATACGCTGAGTGGTTCATTTATCCGGTAATCAATGCTCTCACCGATTCTTCTCATCCCTGCCAGGCGCTGGCTGATTACTTTACTATTCTGGAGAAAAAGAAAAGACTTGAAGACCTACGGATTACTTACATCGGCGATGTAAATAATGTTTGTAATTCCTTGATCTTGATGGCTGATATTCTTGGTATTTCTATCCGTTTGTCTCATCCGCCTGGTTATGGAATCTCCGAGACGGTGAAGAAACGAATGAAGAATCCCTCCTTGCTTTCAACCAGTCATGACCCTGAAGTTTTTATTCCTGATGCCGATGTGATTTATACCGATACCTGGATAAGCATGGGCGAGGAAGACAAAGCTGCCCAGAAGCTGGCAGTTTTCCAACCCTACCAGGTCAATGAGAGCCTAATTTCTAAAGCCAAGCCTGAGGCTATTTTTATGCACTGCCTACCAGCCCATCGCGGGCAGGAAGTGACCGACGGAGTGATTGATGGGCAGCATTCAGTAGTTTATGACCAGGCGGAAAACAGGTTGTATTGTCAGAAGGCCATTCTGGAATTCCTTTATGCCGGTTAGAAGAAATTTTTCTCCCCGGTGGGAAAAAGCCCGTAATTTTCTGGAGAGTAGACAATTACCTGGTTGTCTAGTCGCTTCTTCTGGTAACATTTCCTGGTTGGTCGGCCAGCCGCACACTGAGGGTCTACTTCTTCTTACCAAAAAGGAAATCTTTCTTTTTGTTCCTCCGCTTCAGCAGCAGGCTGATTTAGACCAAGGGTCTCTGCCGGTGAATCTCATTACCAGAGAAAAAGAATTTGTGCGCCAGGTAAATAGCTGCCGCCGGGTTGGTTTTATTTCTTCGGAGATCACCGTAGAGCGGTATGAACGGTGGAAAAAGCAGTTCTCCTGCTTATTGAAACCCCTGAATGATTTTCTCCTTAATTGTCGGGCGGTGAAAGATTCGGAAGAACGCCAACTTTTGAAAAAAGCCAGAGAGATTGCCAGGAAAGTAATGAGGGATGTGATAACAAAGCACCTGAAACCAGGAGTAGAAGAAAGGGAGATAGCCGAACACATCCGCTGGCTTGCCTGGTACCACGGGGGTGAAGGGATTAGTTTTCCCCCAATTGTGGCTTCCGGATACCACACTGTGTATCCTCACCATCGTCCTGGGAGAAAAAAAATTCAAGCCGGTGAACCGGTGATTGTTGACCTGGGAGTGGAATACCAGGGATATCATAGCGACCTGACCGAAACGGTTTTTCTGGAAAGACCAAATCATCAGTTAAGAAAAATCTATTCTTTGGTCCGCCAAGTTCAGAGAAAATGTTTAAAGATAGCCAAACCAGGCATCAGGGCCAAAAAGGTGCACCAGCTGGCTGTTTCCCTTTTCCGGCAGAAGAAAATGGAAGGATATTTTGTTCACGGTCTTGGACATGGCGTTGGGTTGGCTGTCCATGAAAAACCCGTTCTTAATGGAAAAAGCGAGGATATCCTTCAACCCGGGATGGTAATTACCATAGAGCCAGGGCTTTATCTTCCCGGGATAGGCGGGGTTCGGCTGGAAACAATGCTTATTCTCTGAAAGAATAATTCTTACTGTAAGTTTCTTTGGGCATTTTGTTACCAAAAACTACCCAGCATTGCATTTTCTTTAAGATAAGAGCAAGAAAGAAATAACCCAGCCCGTCCACTGTTTCGCACTGGTTTCCGGGTGAATATTTTCAGTTGGATTTCTTAATGAGCCAATTCAGGGGTTGACAGGAACGAGTCGTTTGGGGTATAAGTAATAAGAATGGAAAACTTTCGCGTTTTTTACGAAAAACTCACACCAAAGAAGAGAATTATCTTCTGGGTAACAGTAGCGGTGATTTTACTTTCTCTGCTCAGGTTCGGTGTCTGGCTGGGGACAAGAAGCAAAAGGCCAGTACCGAAAACCTATCTCAAACTGCTACACAGTAAAGATAAAGGGGCCAGGCTCAACGCCATTTACTCGGCCGGGAAATTGGGTTTGCAGGAGACGGTGCCAACCCTGGTGGAACTAGTAGAAACAGATCCTGACCCTCAAGTGAAAAGGATGGCGGCAGCCAGCCTGGGGCGACTTGACGAGAATAAGCTCTTTGAACTTTTTAACAGTCAAAATGAACAGGTAAAAGATATTGCTCTGGAAACACTGGCTAAACTGGATAAGAGGAATATCATCAAACTTTTTGATGAAATTAGCAGCCAAAACGAGGCAACGCAGATGAAACTGCTTGATTATTCTGCTTCCTTGGATGAGCCTGACCTGAATGAGAAGCTATTAACCCTGGCTGAAGATACCGGAAAGGCGGTTGCACTTCGGCTGAAGTGCCTCAGACTACTTGAGAAAAAAGCCAGCCCGGAGATGGAGAGCCGATTAATGAATTTGATGTATAATGACCCAGAGGAAGAAATAAGGAAACTGGTCAAGGAGGTCATTGCTGTCTTGAGGGGAGGGCAAAAAAAATGAAAGGGAGAACTGGATTCACTTTAATAGAACTGCTGGTAGTGATTGCCATTATTTCCATGCTGGCTGGCCAAACTCTCCCGGCTCTATCTAAAGCAAGGGAAAAAGGTCGCCAGGCAAACTGCATAAGCCAGTTGAAGCAATTTTCCATTGCCATTGAGATGTACTACCAGGATAATGAAGATTATCCCTGCTGGTTATCAAATCTCTATCCTTCCTATCTCAAGCCAGACAAAATTTTTCTCTGTTTGACCGATTTACAAAAGGGAAGACAGGGACACGGAAATATTCAATTTCCGGAGCTAAATGACATCAGCGGGAATCCAGCGGCGATTGGTCGCAATCCAGAAGTAGAAAATAACAGCTACTGCTACGAGTTTTCTCCTATTCGCTGTCAATGGTTTGAAGATTCCCACGATGCCACCGAGATTGCCCGGGCTGATACCAATGGCGATGGCCAGGTTTCTTGGAAAGAGGCAAAGATTTATCAGTCGCTTAATGAAGGCAAAGGAGGTCAGGTTCCAATTGTTCGGTGCTTCTGGCACTATTATAACCACGGGGATAAAGTGCTAAATCTGGCTTTCCAGAACTACAATGTTTTCACCAGCGGACCCTATTGGGAAGCCACTTCTTATTGACCGGGTATTTTATAGTTTACCTGATAAGGCTTGCTCCTTGAACCATTGCACAGTTTTCCTGATACCTTCAGCTAGACTGACCTGGGCCTGCCAGCCGAGATATTTTTTGATTTTTTCCGTGGCTAGGCAGCTTCTCCTAATGTCCCCTTCTTTGGCTGGCGCATACTGACGCTCACATGGTTTGTCAATCCAGCGAGCTACCTGAGAGAAAATTTCGTTCACTGATGTTTCCTCGCCGGTGCCCACATTGAAAAAACTAGCTGGGTCTTGTTCCAAGGTTAAAAGACAAGCTCGGA
This sequence comes from Candidatus Omnitrophota bacterium, assembly GCA_023818865.1. Classification (GTDB taxonomy): domain Bacteria; phylum Ratteibacteria; class UBA8468; order B48-G9; family DSTR01; genus JAMWDF01. The sequence continues at coordinate 3,215 of JAMWDF010000020.1, read as the reverse complement.
TAACATCGTCAATGTAAACAAAATCCCTGGTTTGTTGGCCGTCGCCGAAAATAATGGCTGGTTTTCCGGCTAAAAGCCTGGCGGAAAAAATGGCGACCACCCCAGCTTCGGAAAAGGCGTTCTGTCTGGGTCCGTAAACATTGCCGAAACGAAGAGCGGCAAAGGAAAGATTGAAGTACCGGTGAAAGTAATTCAGGTATTTTTCCACCGATAGTTTGGCTATACCGTAAGGACATAAAGGAAATGGCTCTACAGTTTCCGGAGTGGGCAGAATGTCTGTCTCGCCGTACATGACCCCTCCAGTGGAGGCAAAAATAATTTTTTTTCCGCCGGTTGCCAAAAAGGCTTTGATCAGATTGAGAGAACCGCTGACATTCACCTCGTTATCAAAAATAGGGTCTTCAGTAGATTTTCTCACGTTTATTTGGGCAGCCAAATGAAAGAGGACCTCTGGTTTTTCCTCAGCCATCAAGGAGCTGACCTGTTTGTCCCGAATATCTCCTGGATAAAATTTGGCTTCAGGATTCAGGTTTTCCTTCCTTCCAGTAGAAAGGTTATCAAGGACAGCAACCTGATGGTGGTCAGCTAAGAGCCTATCCACCAGGTGACTACCGATGAAGCCTGCCCCGCCAGTTACCAGGATTCTCATTCTTTCTCCAGTAGTTAGGGATTTAGTCTAATCTCCCTGAGCCACCAGTAATTCTCTAAATGCCATTTCACTGTTTTCTTGATACCCTCTTCCAGGGTAATGGTTGGCTGCCAGCCTAAGAGTTCCTTGGCCCGGGAGATATCAGCCCAGGTGGCTTTCAAGTCAGCCCGATGAAAATCATGCTGGTGGATAGTGGTGATTTTTCCCATCTCTTTTTCTATTAAGCTGATGGCTTCACTTAGAGCGTATGGCTTATTTCCACCAAGGTTGATGATCTGAAAACCTTTTAATCTGAGACCGCGGATGGTGCCTTCGGCAATATCATCAACATAGGTGAAATCCCGACTCTGGCTGCCGTCTCCGAAAAGCTGAAGAGGTTGGTCCTTCTGGAGCCAGGTGATAAATCTGAAGATACTCATGTCCGGCCGACCGCAGGGACCATAAACCGTGAAGTAACGGAAAATAGTCACATCAAGGTTGTAAAGATAATGGTAAGTATAACAGGTAACTTCAGCTGCCTTCTTGGAAGCCGCGTAAGGAGAGATAGGTTCGTTCACCGGCAGAGTTTCAGAAAAAGGCATCTTCTGTCCGGCATAAAGAGAAGAAGTTGAAGCCAAAATAAATTTGCTTATCTTATTTTTTCTAGCGATTTCCAGCAGATTGAGAGTCCCCAGACAATTGGCGTGGAAATAAACGAAGGGATTTTCCAGGCTGTAACGGACACCGGCTCTAGCGGCCAGGTTGATGATAGCTTGGGGAGAGAAATCACCCAGGGCTTCGTTCAGCGATTCCTTGTCAGCAACATCCACCTGGCGGAAGGTGAATTCAGGAAACCTCTGCAACTGGGCCAGTCGCCACTTTTTTAGTCGCACGTCATAGTAATCATTGAGATCATCAAGGCCAAGAACCTTATGGCCTTGCTCAAGAAGTTTTTCTCCTACCTTTGCGCCAATGAAACCAGCGGCCCCGGTGAGCAGTATTTCGCTCATACCTTTATTGTAACACCTTTTCGGCAGCAAGCTGAAATTGACACAAGAACTTGCCCAAAGGTAAACTTTAGCGTTATGGAAAAGGGAACAGCGGGTACCTATCTGGAATCAGAACGAATTAGAAACCTTCCTCCCTACCTCTTTCAAGAGATTAACACCAGGAAGGCAAGAGCGCGAAAAGAGGGCAGAGATGTAATTGATTTTGGTATGGGTAATCCTGACCAGCCCACGCCCAGGCCGATTGTGGAAAAGCTGAAAGAAGCGGTGGAAGACGTAAAGACGCACCGCTACAGTGTATCCCGAGGCATCCCTCATCTCCGGCGAGAAATCTGTCAGTGGTATCGGAAGAAATATGAGGTGTCTCTTGACCCAGAGGAAGAAGCCGTAGTTTGCATCGGTTCCAAAGAGGGCATTAGCCATCTGGCTCTGGCTCTGTTTGATAAAGGGGATATGGTTTTGGTACCCAATCCAACCTATCCCAGCCATTTTTACAGTGCTATTATTGCTGGAGCCTCAATCTATGATGTTCCCCTTTTGCCGGAAAACCGCTTTCTTCCAGACTTTTCTCTGCCAATTTATGACCGTTATCCTGGACCGAAAGCCTTAATCCTCAGTTATCCGAATAACCCCACTGCTCAGGTAGTCAACTTAGACTTTTTTCAGGAAGTGGTCAGATTTGCTCGAAAAAATAACCTAATTGTTATTCATGACCTGGCTTATGCGGAAATCTGCTTTGATGGGTACCAGGCCCCGAGTTTTCTCCAGGCGGGCGGAGCCAAAGAAGTAGGCATAGAGTTCTACAGTCTCTCTAAGACATATAACATGGCTGGTTGGCGGGTAGGTTTTGCGGTGGGTAACCGGCGTATCATCCAGGCCCTGGCTAAACTAAAAAGTTATTATGACTACGGAATTTTTGCTCCAATTCAGGTAGCGGCTATCGCTGCCCTACGACTGGAAGAGACCTATATCCAAGAGGTGGTTAGAGTATATCAAAAAAGGCGAGATGTTTTGGTAAGAGGCCTTAACCGGATTGGTTGGCCAGTGGAGAAACCAAAGGCGACCATGTATCTCTGGGCAGAGATTCCGGAGAGATTTCGTCCCATGGGTTCAATGAACTTCGCCCTGATGCTTCTGGATAAAGCCAATGTGGCTGTTTCCCCAGGGATTGGCTTTGGCCGGTATGGGGAAGGCTTTGTGAGAATGGCTCTGGTAGAGAATGAACAGCGAATCAACCAGGCAGTTCGTTCCCTCCGTCGTCTTTTCGTTTAAGGCTTCGGTCAATGAACCAAGTTGAGTTATTAATTAAACCTGTTTCTCATCGGTGTAACCTCCGGTGCGGGTATTGTTTTTACCGGAAGACAGAACATCTTTATCCGACAGCAGAAGTGATGCCATTTTCTATCTTGGAGAAACTGGTTGCTGCTACGATGGAGTATGCTGACGGAGGACCGGTTGTTTTTTCTTGGCAGGGAGGTGAACCACTTCTCGCTGGCGCAGAGTTTTTTTACCAAGTGGTTGCCTTTCAGAAGGCCTACGGTCGACCAAGGCAACCAGTAAGTAATACCATTCAGACTAAC
>JAMWDF010000214.1 GCA_023818865.1 Candidatus Omnitrophota bacterium | reverse complement strand
GAAGCAGTCTCCCCTGGTACCAGTTGAGAAATCTTCTTAAAATTCCTCAGGTCATGATAGCGACGCGGGAAAAAAAACAGCAGGTCCTCAACCGTTTTAAGGCCTAAACGCCAAAGATAATTGGAGCGCTTATCTCCCACTGAGGGTAGACTGGCCAGCGGGGTTTTCAGCGTAATACTCATTTTTCCCCAAACGGTAATGAACCTTGTTCTTCTCTAAAGAAGTCGTAATACTTAAGAATCCGCACCAGTTCGTTTATCTGGGAGAGATAAACGCGCCGAGGGTTGATGCGGTTAATCAGCGCGGCCAGTACCGTGGGAAAACAAATCAGGCCATCAATTGATTTTTCTTTGAGATAGCCAATAGACTGTTCTTGAAGCTGTTCTGAAGCCGGCAATCCAGGGATTACCAAAATCCGACTGAAACTTTCCTTTCCAAAAACCTGCTGGCTTATTGTTTGAAAATCACCTTTTAAGAAGCGAAAAATCTCTGGAGACTGTTTGAGAACAGAAGGGACCAATTTCAGCGTGTGCCAAGCCACTGGTTTGACCACTGCCTGATGCAGCTGCAATATATCAGGCAATTTCAAAACAAAGGAGCGCGGATTTCCACCCACCAAAGCAGTATTCTTCACTAAAAGGATATCTTCATACTGAAGGGCCAGAAAACCATACAGGGTGAAAAACTCTTTTACCAGAAGAATGCTAGTGTAGCTCACACTTAATCTCCCTTTGTTCTTCAGGGGATGTAAAATCCATAAAAAGTACTTCCCTTCCAGGCCAGGGCCAGTACTGCACCTAAAGCCAGATAGGGACCAAAGGGTATATAGTCATCCATTTTCTTTAACTTCATCGCAATCAGCACCAAACTGATGATACTGCCCAGTAAAGCAGCGAAAAAAATTGTGATCAGAACACTTTTCCAACCGAGATAAGCGCCGATCATCGCCAGAAGTTTCACATCTCCACCACCCATTGCGTCCTTTTTATAAGCGAGTTTCCCCAGAATACCAATCAACCAGAGCAGTCCTCCCCCGGCAAAAATCCCGACTCCGGAATAAATTATCCGCCCTACAATGTTCATATCCTGAAAAAATTCCGAGACCAAAGCAGCTGAGGCAAAGCCCACCAATATTCCTGGTAGAACAATCACATCCGGAATCAGATAAGTGTCAATGTCAATAAAAGAGACAATGATCAGAGAGAGAAGAAAAATGGCTAGAACCAGAAATTGCCAAGAGAACCCGTATCTCACAAATAACCAGAGAAATAAACAGCCACTCATCAATTCCACTAAAAAGTACCGGCCAGAAATTCTCGCCTGGCAAAAACGGCATTTCCCTCTAAGGATCAGCCAACTTAACAGAGGAATATTGTCATACCAGGGAATGGCGTGGCCGCAGGCTGGACACTGAGACCCAGGCATCACCAAAGACCGACCCCGGGGAAGCCGGTAAATACACACATTGGCAAAACTGCCCCAGGCCAGTCCGAAGATAAAAGCCAGTATTTTTTCCATTAGGCCAAAGAAAAGCATAACTTTCCCCTATTTTTTCCGCTTCTTGGCTTAAAACTAATTTTATCTGCTCACTCACTCCTGGTCAAATTGACACACCACCGGTTATTTCTTAAAATTTACTTATGGGGAAAATTCTTCTTTCAGCCTGGCAGCACTGCGACTGGGCAGGGAAACTTGACTTAGTTGTTTTGGGTATTCTTTCGGTGATTTCCTGGTGGATTATGATTGAGAAGTACCTGCTGATGAGACGCATTCACCAGCGACAGAAGAATTTTGAAGACACTCTGGCTGACCAGAAAATACCAGACATTTTGCCTTCTCCCATTCATCAGGTTTTTCTTTTTGGCCGAAACTTAGTGCAAAAAGAAACCTGGTCAGAAGAAAAACTGGTGGTTCATCTGGAAAAAGTAGCGGTAAGGGAGTTGGAAACCATTGGCCAAAATCTAAGTTTTCTAGCCGCGATTGCCACGGTCGCTCCCTTTCTGGGACTTTTGGGAACTGTCTGGGGACTACTCATTGCCTTCCACAACATGTATATAACTGGTTCTTCTTCCATAAAAGTGGTTGCTTCTGGCGTGGCCGAAGCTTTGGTCACTACAGTTATTGGGCTGGTGGTGGCCATTCCCGCGGCGGTTGGCTATAGTTATTTCACCGAATCTCTAAAAAAATTGGGTACTAGAATTGACGCCCTTTTGCCGGAATTGGCTGAAATCATTATAGGGAAATAGGGGTAAAATGAGTATTCGGAAATCCTTGGCGGCTCCAGCTTTCCCTCCCATAAACATCACTAATCTGGTGGACATCGCCCTTACCCTGGTGGTGGTTTTATTGATGATTTCCCCCTTCATTGAGCAAGGCCTGGAGGTGCGTCTACCAGATACCTCTCCCTCCAGCCTGGCTGCGGAAAAGACGGTCATTCTGACCGTGGCTCCAGGCAGAGTGTACTACCTGGGTGGAACGCCTGTCTCAGAAGAGCAACTATTTATTTTACTTCAGAAGAAAAAGGAAGAAGACCCAGAAGTAATGGTAGTGGTAAAAGGAGACCAGGCAATTTCCTACGGGGAATTAGCTAGGGTACTGGATACTATTAAGAAGGCCGAAATTTACCAAGTTGGTCTGGCTACTCAGCCTATCCCAGAAGACCAGAAGAGGAGATGAATATGAAAAAATGTTCTTTAGTTGGTGTCTGGTTATTTATCTTTTGGCTCGCCGGCCAAGGGGAAACTTCTATCTTTCTCCAAATCACCCAGAATCTCACCAGAAAGGCGCCGGTGAGTATTCTTCTGGGACAACCAAGAAACGAGTTTTGGGAAAAATTTGCCCGGGTTTTTACGCAGGACACAGAATACTCTGACTGTTTTTCGGTTCAAGAATGTAGCTTTATCCTTCCCGAGAGACTGGCTGCGGAAAAGAACACTAGAGTAAATTCTCTCGTCTTCACTTCTTCCCAGGTTAGGGATAAGACAACTTTTGCTATTGAAGATCCTGGGGAACACCAGACGCTATGGTCAAAAGATTACCAGACGCCGGAAGAGGCCCGTTCTTTTGCCCATCAGGTAGCCGACGATCTGGTGTTAGCTCTTACTGGCCGACCAGGTATTGCTTCTACTAAAATTGCTTATGTCTCTGACCGAACCGCCAGTTATCAGATTTACTCCATTGACGCGGATGGAGAAAATGAGAGGCAGTTGACGTCAGCTGCCTTTATGGTTCACTATCCCCGCTGGTTACCAGGCAAGAGAAATCTTCTTCTGGTCTCCTACGAATATGGCTGGCCTAAACTGGCGAAATTTGACCTTGTTTCAAGAAACCTGACTACTCTTTTGGCTGAGCCAGGATTAAATGCCTGTGCTTCTTTTTGCCGGGCAACCGATGAGATTGCCCTGGTTTTGAGCCGAAGCGGCAACCCGGAGATTTATCTCTTTTCAGAGAAGAATAAATCTTTAAAACAACTAACTTATGACCGGGGTGTGGATAGTTCTCCGAGCATGGCCCCTGACGGTCAGACTCTGGCTTTTGTTTCGGATAGACAGGGCAAACCACAGATTTTTTTGATGAATCGGGAAGGTTTCCAGGTAAGACGCATCAGCTATATTTCCAGCTACTGCACTTCACCTGCCTGGTCACCCGATGGCAGCCTAATAGCTTATGTATTTTCCCGCGGTGGCAGTTTTGGCGTGGCCGTTTACGAGGTGAACACCCGAAGGACAATTATCGTTGACGAAAATGCAGGAGCAGAAGATGTCTCCTGGGCGCCTGACAGCCGGCATTTGGTTTACACCCGGTCCCGGACAAAACCGGCTGTTTTGGAAATTCTTGACGTCATTACCAGAAATAAGAGACAATTAACCAGCAGCAGGTTTA
>JAMWDF010000213.1 GCA_023818865.1 Candidatus Omnitrophota bacterium | reverse complement strand
AACACTGCGGCAATCAGTCAGGTTATCCCGCAAAGCTCCAAGAACTATTTCTGAAGCGCTGGCACTTCCCCCGTTGACTAAGATCACCACTGGCTTTTCCCAGGTTGGTTTCTTCCGGCTATGAAAAACACTTCGGTCTTTTTGGTCCCTGCCCTGGGTATAAACGATTAATTTGCCGACTGGGACGAACAGTTCGCTGACCTGAATGGCCGAAGAGAGTAATCCGCCAGGGTTGTTCCTCAGGTCAAGGATTAGCCCTTCTAACTTGCTTTCTTGAAAATCCGTTAAGGTCTTTTGGAGGTCTTCTGCAGTTCTTTCCTGAAATTCGGTTATCCGAACATAGCCGACATTCTGAATGACTTTTGGTTTTACCGACTTCACCTTGATGGTATCCCTAACCAGGGTAATTTTGATCAGGCGGGGCGTACCTTCTCGCATAACACTGATGGTTACTTCGGTTCCTTTTTTCCCCCGGAGTTTCCTGGCCGCTTCCATTGTAGAAAAACCTTTAGTGGATTGTCCGTCAATTTCAATAATGCGGTCTCCTGGTTTTACCCCGGCCCTCCAGGCAGGGGTATCTTCAATCGGACTAACTACGGTAACAATGTTGTCCTTCAAGGTAATCTCCATCCCTACACCCTCAAATTCTCCTTGGGTTTCAATCTGGAGTTCATTTCTTACTTCTGGTTCAAGAAAGGCACTATATGGGTCCAAGGAAATAAGCATCCCTTTTAGGGCTCCATAGATTAATTTCTTATCGTCCACTGGTTCTACATACTGTTTGCGGACAATCTCCAGCGCGTCCACAAACATATCTAGCTGCTGATAAAGAAGTTCATCCGCCTTTCTCCCTTGAGAACTGCGCACGTCGCTGCCAAAAATCAGCGCCAGAATTAGAAAGCCGATTACCCCCAGAGTGATTCTAGCCCTCATTACGTTAATTTTCTTGCTTTCCATGACGGTGTTCCCTGATCAATTGTTCCACCAGTTTGGGATTGGCTCTTCCTTTAGTTTTTCTCATTACCTGCCCCATAAGAAATCCCAGTGCTTTTTCCGTCCCGTGCTGAAAATCATTCCAGGCTTTCTTGTTTTCCGTGATGACCTCAAGTACTATAGGCTCCAAACTTCCTCTGTCTGCGACCTGGGCAAGTTCGGCTTCGGAAACGATTGTTGCCGGGCTTCTCCCAGTTTTCAAGCATTCCCTCAGGACATCTTTTCCCGCTAACCTGGTGATTATACCATTTTCTACCATTTTGGCCAATTCAGCCAGGAATGATGGAGTCACTGGCTGATTGCCGATATCCAGTTTTTCTTCCCGAACAAGCGCAGCCAGTTCTCCCATTATCCAGTTAGCCAGTATTTTCGGCTGGGGGTAAAGTTTAGTAGCTGTTTCAAAATAATCAGCCACTTCTTTTTCGGCAGTAAGAACTGTCGCCTCATAAGAGGAGAGGTGATACTCGGCGATGAAACGCTTCTTTCTAACCTCCGGCAATTCTACCAGTTCGCTTCTTACCCGGTCAACATCCTCCTGGGTGAGCATAAGCGGTCTCAGGTCAGGTTCAGGGAAGTACCGATAGTCGTGGGCTTCTTCCTTGCCGCGCATTGTTTCGGTAACTGCCCGGTTTTCGTTCCAGAGTCTGGTTTCCTGGAAAATTTCTTTCCCTTCAAGGAGTAACCGGGTTTGCCGGTCTATCTCGAAAGTTAGAGCCTTACGGACAGACCTAAATGAATTCAAGTTTTTCACTTCCACTTTTGTTCCAAGAATCTGTTCGCCTATTTTCCTGACTGAAACATTAGCATCACACCGCAAAGAACCTTCTTCCATTGAACAGTCACTAATCTCCAAATACCGCAAGACTTGCCTTAATTTTTGAAGAAATTCCACTGCATCTTCTGGAGAGCGAAGAGCCGGTTGAGTAACAATCTCCATCAAAGGGATGCCTGCTCGGTTAAAGTCAATCAAGGAGAAATCCCCATTTCTTTCTGCGTGAATCAGCTTTCCGGCATCCTCTTCCAGGTGAATCCGCCGCAAGCCAATTTCACCAGAAGCAATTTCTAAACTACCTTCTGTGGCTAACGGTTCTTCATACTGGGAGATTTGGTAGTTCTTTGGCAGGTCCGGATAAAAATAACTCTTCCGGGCAAACCGGGATGAGGAGGAAATCTTACAGCCAAAAGCCAAGGCCGCCTTTATGGCTAAATTGATGGCCTGGCGGTTGGTCACTGGCAAAACACCAGGTAGTCCCAAACAGACCGGACAGACCTGAGTATTCGGAGGGGCGCCAAAAGCAGTACTGCAGCTGCAGAACATCTTTGATTGGGTGGCCAATTCTACATGAACTTCTAAACCGATAACAGGTTCAAAATCCATGTTACTTTTTCCGCTAAAGTGAAATCACTGAGGCGACAAGTTTAGCCTGAAGTTTTCCTTTGGCCGGAAGTCTCAACTGGTCTCCTCGCTCAATTGCCTTGTTCAGCTGGGGAAGACTGGAAAATGGTTCAAGGGCCACTGTATAAGTCCGGCCATACCAGGGATAATGAAAACTGCCCCTGGCTACCCGCCAAAGCCAGAGACAACGGAAGACTTCAATCGGAAATTCCAGACGAAATCCAATCTTGAGTTTTTGGTTGATAATCTCGTACGCACCTTCAATCAGGTCAGTAAGAAAAATGTTATCAGCCACACCCTGGTTTTCATGGGGGCAAACCCGAAGGTCTACCAGTCGTCCCTTTTTCCCTGGAACCAGCGGCCAACTTGCCTGACCTGGCAAAAGGTCAGTCTCAGCCTTTCCATCTCCAGAGCTAACAGTCACGGTGGCTCCTTTCAAATTAATCAAGCAATCAGCCGAGAGAAAAGGTTGGCCAAAAGCCGGATGGTGTCCCCAGCAAAAATCCATTTCTTCCCCACCCAAATTAACTACCTCTTCCTCAATTTCCAAAACCGCTTTTCCCTGCCGAAGACCAAGTCTTCTCTCTAGGTAAAATGGGGCTCTTATTGTTTCAACAGAGAGAGAAACAACAAGTTTCTCCTGGGAATCTTCTAAAATCCGATATTCCCACGGAAGGAGGGCTACTTCTCCGTGCAAGCCAAAGGATGCGCCTTTGTACTGGCAAGGTAAACCACCATTAGGAAAAATTTCCTGCCACCCACCTGGATACCAGTCAAGAAAACATCCGACATCCGACGGCGCAACATTTAACCGTCCCAACCGGTAAAATGGAAATGGGCTTCGCCAGAGAAAACTCAGGTCAGCCGGCTTATAGAGTAGTTCAACAATGTCTGCTCCCTTATCCAGGAGAACCTGCAGCCGAAGCAAGTCATTTTCTAGAAACAAAAGGCGGAAATTTTTCCAGGCGTATTCTGCCCAACGGCAACCATCAGGGCGTATCAACATTGTCTTGTTCTTTAGCCAAAAAAGAGGCAGGAGAGTTTTGACCGGTAAGGTAGCGACGAATACCAACCAGTTTTCTTCGGAAGTAGTCATTCGCCAGAGAAGCCACCGTCACCTTTTGTTGGAGAGAACTGGCATGAATAAATTCTTCGTTGCCCAGGTAGATTCCAACATGGTTGATACGGCCATTCTCACTGAAAAATACAAGATCTCCTGGTTTGGCTTGAGTTAGAGAAATCGGTTGTCCGTGACGAAACTGCTCCGTTGATGTAGCAGGGACTTTCAAGCCAACCGCTTCATAAACTTGCTTCACCAATCCGGAACAGTCAATTCCCCACCAATTATCTCCGCCCAGCCGATAGGGAGTATTCAGGAAACGTCTGGCTTCTTCGGCTACGCGCTGCCCGAGAGTCAACTGAGGTTCTTCCGGATGGAATTCGGTTTCTGAAAGATGCCTATCATCCGCCGGCCGAGGAGGAATGACCAGAATTTGATTTTTCTTCAGGGGACTTTCTCCCAGGAGATTACTTTCCTTAAGC
>JAMWDF010000019.1 GCA_023818865.1 Candidatus Omnitrophota bacterium | reverse complement strand
CCGACGATCTCGATCTCGGCCCGCTCACCGGGCAGGAGAAACGGCGTGAACACGACCCCGCGCGGCGTGCGCGAGAGCGCCATCCCGCCAAACACGACCGATTCGGCCTCGACGACCAGTCGGTCTCCGATGCGCAGCGGCTCCGGGACGCGGAAGCGCACCCAAACGCCCGGCGCGGCCCAGAACGTCGGCGGCGGCAGGGCGGTGTCGGCGGTCGCCTCGTTGACCGGCAGGTGCATCGCATCGAGGAACATCCGGCCGATGATCGCCACCGTTTCGGCGGTGAACAGCCAGCTGCCCTTGTCGGGGCCGTCGGCCTTGCGGGCGATGACGATGCGGCCGAGGTCGCGCACGTTCTTAATGAGGTAATTGTGTTTGGTAATAGAGCGGGTGATCCCAGTAGTATCCACTTCCTGAAAAGCATCATTGCCAATGAGATGAGTAGCCACCTGTCCGGTAATGGCAACCAGAGGAATGGAGTCCATATAAGCGGTAGCAATACCCGTAACTAAATTAGTCGCGCCAGGGCCTGAAGTGGCCAGACACACCCCTACCCGGCCAGAAGCCCGGGCATAACCGTCAGCGGCATGAGCTGCTCCTTGTTCGTGTCTGACCAGAATGAACCGCAGGCCACAATCACAAAGATGGTCACACAAAGGAAGAATGGAACCACCTGGATAACCAAAGATTACCTTTACCCCTTCCCTTTTCAAACCTTCAATCAAAATTTCCGAGCCAGTCATTTATTTTATCTCCCTATAAGCCTTGTCCTCAGTAACTTAGGTAGCCTCATTATAGACAATCTACCTATCCCCGGCAAGTATCTTTCGTCCCAAGACGATGTTTGCCTCTCACTAACCTAACGCTGGAAAATTTGCTCCCGGCTAGAGCCAACAGAGACCAAACTGATCCGCGTCTCCACCATCTGCTCAATTCTTTCAAGGTACTGGCGGGCAGCCAAGGGGAGGTCGTTAAACCGCCGGGCTGATGAAAGGTCTTCTTTCCACCCAGGCATTTCTTCATATACTGGTTGAACCCGAGAAAAAACATAACTGGACAATGGATAATCTTTGATCAAAACATTCTCATGGCGGTAAGCGACTGCCACGCTGATTTTTTCGAGTCCCGAAAGGACATCCAGCTTGGTAATTACTAATTCATGGCAACCGTTAAGTCGACAAGCATACTTGACCAGCACTGCGTCAAACCAGCCACACCTTCTTGGTCGTCCGGTGGTCGATCCAAATTCATTCCCTGTTTGTCTTAAACCCTCCGCTAACTCACCCTGCAACTCTGTTGGGAAAGGGCCTTCCCCCACCCTGGTCGTATAAGCCTTAGCCACGCCTATCACTCGGTTCACTTTATAGGGAGGCAATCCCAGCCCAGTACAGACTCCCCCGGCTACTGGATGACTGGCAGTAACATAGGGATAAGTACCGAAATCAACATCTAAAAAAGTACCTTGGGCGCCCTCAGCGAGAATGCGCTTCCCCTGGTTGATGGATTCAAGGAGATAGAGGGAAACATCAGTAACCATTGGTTGCAGAAAAGGCCGTAATTTATCGTATTCTTCTTCCACTTTCTCTGCCTGAATTGGTTTTTCCCCATAATAGGTTTCCAGAAGATAATTCTTCAAAGGAAGAGTGGTTCGCAGTTTTTCCCGAAAAATAGTTTCGTCAAGAAAATCAACCACCCGGATACCAACCCGACTATACTTGTCCACATAAGTTGCTCCGATACCCCGGCCAGTGGTCCCAATTGCCTTTTCTCTTCGCTTGTCTTCAACCTGATCCAGTAATTTATGGTAAGGTAATGTTAAATGAGCATTTTCCGCTATCAGAATCCTGCCGCGAATATTTACTCCCTGTTTCTCCACCAACCTGATCTCTTCCGCCAGAGAAACCGGGTCTATTACCACCCCGTTACCCAGAACGCATACTTTCCCTGGCCGAAGAATTCCCGAAGGGATTAGATGAAAAACGTATCTTTGACCGTTGACTACGACCGTGTGCCCAGCATTGGCTCCCCCTTGATAACGAGCAATAATATCTGCCTGGGCAGCGAGGTGGTCCACCACCTTACCTTTACCTTCGTCACCCCATTGTGTCCCCACCAGAACCGTCACCATGAATTTTCTCCAAGGAAAAACTAAATTTTAAGTCGGGCAAGAATGGCTTGGCCCATTTCCATTGTTCCTGCTGCCGTGGTATCACCGGGTTCTTTCAAATCATAGGTCACTTTTTGTCCCTCTTTAATCACAGAAGCTAAGGCTTCTTCCAGTCTTCTGGCCGCTTCTCCTTCACCCAGGTACTCCAACATAAGAATGCCGGCTAAGACCATGGCCGAAGGATTAACCTTGTTCAATCCTTTATACTTCGGAGCACTGCCGTGCGTAGCCTCAAAAATAGCCACCTCCTCCCCAATATTCGCCCCTCCGGACAAGCCCAGTCCCCCCACCAAGCCGGCACACAAATCAGAAAGGATATCTCCATAAAGGTTAGGGCAAACCAAGACATCGTACAATTCAGGCTTCTGGACTAATTGCATCGCCATGTTATCGACAATTTTCTCTTCAAATTCTATCTGGGAATATTCCGAAGAGAGATTCCTAGCGACTTCCAGAAAGAGCCCGTCGGTGTACTTCATAATATTTGCCTTATGCACCGCGGTAACCTTGCGTCGTTTATTTTTTATGGCATATTCAAAGGCAAAGCGAATAATCCGCTCGGAATTGGTAACTGATATTGGTTTAATGCTAATACCGGAATCTGGCAAAATTTCTTTCCCAGTTGTCTCCTTGATAAAATCAATTAACCGACCTGTCTCCTCTTTTCCCCGTTCAAATTCAATCCCGGCGTAAAGGTCCTCCATGTTTTCTCTGATCACTACCAGGTCAACATTTTTAAACCGAGTGCGGACACCCGGGTAAATTTTGAAAGGCCGAAGGCAGACATATAGGCTAAACGTTTGCCTAAGAGTAACGTTAATACTCCGGAAACCTCTTCCCACCGGCGTGGTTAGAGGCGCCTTCAGACAAATCCCGGTCCTCTTGATAGAAGCAATCGTTTCTTCCGGCAGCGGCGTACCATATTTTCCCAGGGCACTTTCTCCGGCCTGACAAACTTCCCACTCAATCCCCACATCAAGCGCCTCAATACACCTCTTGACCACCTGGGTCACTTCTGGTCCAATACCATCTCCAGGAATCAATGTTACCCGGTATCTGCCCATAGGCATCCTTTGTTTGCCTAAAGTTTAAATTGTCCATACTTGCGGAGATAAGCCACCACTCCTCCTTCCTGGGCAATGTCTACCAGAAATTTAGGTAGCGGCTGGGCCAAAATTGTTATTCCGCTGGTGAGATTGTGAATCTGCCCAGTAGAAATATTCACTTCCAGAAACTCTCCTTGGTTCAACCTGACCGTCTCCGCTTCCATTAGAAAAAGACCGATATTCAAGCCATTCCGGAAAAAAATTCTGGCGAAACTTTCAGCAATCACTAAGGGAATACCTGCCTCCTTAATCACCAGTGGCGCTTGCTCCCGACTGGAACCGCAACCAAAATTCCTGCCAGCCACAATGAAGTCTCCCGGCTGAACTTTCTTGGTGAAATCTGGGTCAATATCTTCCATCAGATGACTCGCTAACTCCTTAATGTCAAGGGTCTTAAACTTGTATTTCCCGGAAATAATGTAATCAGTGTTGATGTCATCCCCGAATTTATGAACTTTTCCTTTAAGAATCATGCTGGCCTCCCTTCCTGGGATATGGTAACACGCTCTCAGGAATTTACCAACTCTTTTATCTCTCGGATGATATCCCACTTGCCTTTAAAATTCCAGGCAGGGAACAGAGAATTGTTGTGGAGTAATGGTTCAGTAAGGCCTAAATCTGGATGAAGTTTTTGGCACAAGTTAAAAGCTGAAGTCCCAGGGATAGGCGAATACTCCGCCAGTTTCACCTGGCAAGGGTAGTTTTTCAGAACAATGATTGTTTGCTTTACTTCTTCCGGCTGTTGACCAGGCCAGCCAGCTAGGATATACACTCCAATCTGTTTTCTGGTAAAACCCGCCTGGCTTAGCCAGGTAATAAGTTGCTCAAATTTCTTGAAACTTACCTTATGAGCAGAAGCAACTGTTTCCGGCTGGCTACTCTCAAGAGAAAGCCGAATAGTGACAAAACCTGCCTCTTTGAGTATCCAGCCAGTTTCAGGAGTAAAATCATTGATGTTGAGCCCATTAGGCGTGTGAAAAAATATCTTTTGGCCTTGAAGTTTTGCCAATATCCGGCGAAGATGCTGGTCAAATTTAAAAAGCAAAGCATCATCATAAAACGCCACCTGGTTCACCCGGTGTTTCTCTACCAGAAATAAGATCTCTCTAGCCACTTCTTCTGGTTGGCGCTGATAAATTTCTGGTTCAAGCAAGGAACTGGCGCAGTAACTGCAGCGAAATGGGCAGCCGAAGGAAGTCTTTAGGCAAAGGTAGCTTAAACGAGGATATAATTCCCAGGCAGGGGTTAACCAAAAGTTAGGCCTAAGACGAAATGTCTGGCCGGTTAACGACTCCATCAGCTGGATAAACCTGTTTAATTGTTTACCGGAGAAAATAATATCAGCACCAGTTGTCCGGGCATGGGAAGGACACAACGTGGCATAGGTACCTCCGAGAATAATCGGCACCCCTGGAAAGAACTGCCGGCAGGTATTTACCACTTCTTTCACCCCAGGATACCAGTAGGTCATCCCTGAACAGACTAATATCAATTCAGGTTTCTTTAGCCCAGCTAGAAAACTGCAAAAAACTTCCCGGGGCAGACCAAATCTTTTGTAGACCCTGGGCACTGTTTGGTAGCAATCAGGCTTGAGAACCACTTCATAAGGAAATTTACCACACCCACCTGGCCGGTCAGCCGTCCTGTAGCCTGGATAATGCCGGTCAAGAAAATCAAAAAATTCTACTTTAAAACCGTTCTCAAGAAGAAGGCGGGCAATTACCAAGAATCCCAGCGGCTTCATCCAGAGGTCATAAGCGGCAAAATCATAGATGGGTGGGTTCACCAAAAGAACTTGAGTCATATTGTCTTCACTTTTACTGTTATTGTATAATAATTTTATGAAACAGATTATCCATTCGGCGCGGGAGTTCAAGAAAATCGGGCGGATTAGCGGTCCTCTGCTCCTGGTAGAAGGCGTGGGGGGAGCCAGTTATGGTGAACTGGTGGAAATCGCTTTGCCTGATGGCAGTTTAAGAACTGCCCGGGTCTTAGAAATCGAACGGGATACCGGACTAGTCCAGGTTTTTGAAGGTACCAGCGGGCTGGACCCCTCCCAGACGCGAATCCGGTTCCTCGGCCGGGGAGTAGAATTTGGAGTAAGTCCAGATATTCTTGGCCGGGTCTTTACAGGACTGGGAGCGGTCAGGGACGGCGGACCAGAGATTATTCCTGACCGATTAATAAACATCAATGGTTACCAAATTAATCCCACCCGACGGGCTTATCCTTCTGAGTTTATCCAGACCGGCATCTCTGCCATTGACGCCTTGAATAGCATCGTTCGGGGGCAGAAACTACCTATCTTCTCCGGAGCCGGATTGCCCCATAATCTTCTGGCAACTCAAATCGTCAAACAGGCAAGAATCCTTGGAGAAGAAGAAAAATTTGGGATCGTCTTTGCTTGCATGGGAATTACGTACGAAGAAGCCCAGTTTTTTTTAACTCAGTTTGAAGAAGCAGGCGCTTTGGAAAGAAGTGTGGTTTTTATTAATCTAGCTGATGAACCAGCCATAGAAAGGATTGCCACTCCCCGAGTAGCACTAACAGCCGCCGAGTACCTGGCTTTTGAACTCAATATGCATGTAATGGTTATTTTGACCGATATGACCAACTATGCTGAGGCCCTCAGGGAAATCTCAGCTGCCCGCAACGAAATCCCTGGTCGGCGGGGTTATCCTTCTTATCTCTATACCGATTTCTCTACCATTTACGAGAGGGCTGGGCGAATCAAAGGTAAACCAGGCTCAATCACTCAGATGCCAATTTTGACCATGCCCGAAGATGATAAAACCCATCCC
Source organism: Candidatus Omnitrophota bacterium (assembly GCA_023818865.1). Lineage (GTDB taxonomy): Bacteria > Ratteibacteria > UBA8468 > B48-G9 > DSTR01 > JAMWDF01. Next base: position 14,939 of record JAMWDF010000019.1, on the reverse strand, counting down.
ATCCCAGATCTAACTGGCTATATCACGGAAGGACAGATTATTTTCTCCCGCACCTTGCATTTAAAAGGAATCTATCCGCCGATTGATATTCTTACCTCTTTATCCCGGCTTAGGGACAAAGGAATTGGCCGGGGCGCCACTAGACACGACCATCCCTCTCTGGCCAGCCAACTTTTCGCTTCTTATGCCCGGGGAAAGGAAGCCGAAGAATTAGCCATGGTCCTTGGAGAAGCGGCCCTGACTGATTCCGACGTCTCCCACCTGAACTTCGCTCGGATGTTTGAACAAGAATTTATCAACCAAGGGAAGAATGAAAATCGGGGTATTAACCAAACTTTGGACCTTGGCTGGAAACTTCTTCGGCAGTTACCCCGCCCAGATATTAAACGTATTCCCCCGGAAATTATGGAGGAATTCTGGAACAAGCAAGACAATTCTGAATCCGGTGATGACCAGTTATGAAAATAAGAGTAAGCCCTACCAGGATGGAGTTACTCAAAATAAGGAAGCGGTTAACCCTGGCGCGGCGTGGCTATAAACTCTTAAAGGAAAAGGAAGAGCAACTGCTGGTAGAATTCCGCCGGTTGCTAGCAAATCTTCGGGAAATCAGGGAACAAGTTGAACGAGACTTCCTTGATTTCTGTTCCCGCCTACTCTGGTGGCGAACCGGTATAGATACTGCCAGTTGGGAAAGACTTAGCCAGGCACCACTGGCTCAAGTACAAACTAAATTCTTCCAGGAGAGAGTTTTAAACGTCCCGGTAAAGCGCCTTGAGTTTACTATTGAACCCCAGACACTTTCTTTCCCCCAGGATAATCCGATGACTCTATCTTTACTCAAAGAAGCTACAGAAATGCTCAGCGAAATAAGCAAGTTAGCCAATCTTGAGTCCCAGTTAATAGCCTTCTCCCATGAAATTGAAAGGACAAGGCGCCGGGTTAACGCCCTGGAATTTGTCCTGATTCCTGAACTTCAACATGCAAGCAAATTTATCACCTTTAAATTAGCTGAGGCGGAAAGAAGCGCGTTGCTTCGTCTTAAGCATCTCCGGCGTCCTAATTGGCACTAAAAACTTATTTCTGATCATCAACCTCTTTATACTCAGCATCTACCACTCGCTTCCCCTCTTCCTTTTCGGCTTCCTGGGTAGCTGAAGAAGATTGTCCCTTAGGTTGCTCCCCAGTCTCTGACTGCGCTTTCTGATACAAAATCTGAGCCAACTTATGAGAAGATTGCTCCAGTTCCTCCATTCCTTTCTTTACCGATTCCCCATCCCGGGTCTCAATGCTCTTTCTCAGTCGGGCGATCTTGTCCTCAATGTCTTTCCGCTCATCTTCGGATATCTTCCCTCCATGCTCTTTCAGTAGCCGTTCTACTTGATAGACCAAATTATCAGCCCGATTACACAATTCCGCTAGTTCTCGCCGCTGACTATCTTCAGCCGCAAATTTCTCTGCTTCTTTAATCATCTTATCAATCTCTTCTTTACTCAATCTCTTGGAAGCAGTAATCTTAATTGATTGCTCTTTTTGAGTGCCAAGGTCCTTGGCGGAAACAGAGAGAATTCCATCCCGATCAATATCAAAAGTTACCTCTATCTGCGGTACCCCTCTGGGAGCCGGGGGAATGCCTGTTAAATGAAACCGGCCTAAAGTGAGATTATCCGCAGCCATCGGTCGCTCCCCTTGAAGGACATGCACTTCCACTTCTGTTTGGTTATCAGCCGCTGTAGAAAAAATCTGGCTTTTTTTGGTAGGGATAGTTGTATTTCTCTCAATAATTTTGGAAAAAACTCCCCCTAGGGTTTCAATCCCAAGCGACAGCGGGGTAACATCCAGGAGAAGAATATCCTTATCCTTAAGCCCTCCAGCAAGAATCGCTCCTTGGATAGCCGCTCCGATAGAAACACACTCCATCGGGTCAATGCCTCTTTCTAACTTAGTTCCCAGGTAATCTCGCACAAAATCCTGGACCATCGGCATTCTGGTAGGACCGCCTACCAAAATAACCCGGTTAACTTCTTTCCTGGTCAACTTAGCATCATTAAGAGCCTGCTCTATTGGGCCCTTGCACTTTTCAATAATTGGTCTCACTAACTCTTCCAGCTTGGCCCGACGAATCTTCATCGTCAAGTGCTTGGGACCAGTTTGGTCGGCTGTAATAAAAGGAAGATTGATTTCAGTTTCTACGGTTGAAGACAATTCAATTTTCGCCTTTTCGGCTGCTTCTCTAATGCGTTGCATCGCCATCTTGTCATTCCTTAAATCTATTCCAGTGTCTCTCTTAAATTCATCAGCGATATAGTCAATCAAAGCATTATCCATGTCCGTTCCGCCCAGTTGCGTATCACCGCTGGTTGCCAGAACTTTAAAGGTCCCTCGACCCATCATCTCCATAACCGTAACATCCAGGGTCCCAGCCCCAAAATCAAAAACGATGAAACGCATCTCCTCGTCAAGCTTATCCAGACCATAGGCAAAAGCCGCGGCCGTAGGTTCATTAATCAGTCTGACAACTTCTAACCCAGCAATGGTTCCCGCGTCTTTAGTTGCCTGGCGCTGGTTATCGTTAAAATAAGCCGGTACGGTGATGACCGCCTTGCGAATGCTTCTTCCCAAAAAAGTTTCCGCATCCTTCTTGATTTTCTGAAGGATAAAAGCTGAAATTTGTTGAGGGGTGTAAGTTTTACCAAAGATGACATACTTATGGTCAGTCCCCATTTTTCTTTTGGCTGCGATTACTGTACCCTCTGGGTTGACCGCTGCCTGCCGGCGAGCTGGTTCACCCACTAGTAATTGTCCATCTCGAGTAAAAGCCACGTAAGAGGGAAAAGCCTTACCACCGACAATGGTTGTCCCCTCAGCACTGGGGATGATTACTGGCTTATCCCCTTCCATTACCGCCGCAGATGAATTGCTGGTCCCTAAGTCTATCCCGATGATTGTGTCCATATCCTAAGCCTCCTTGGAAAGTTTTAGTTTTTCGCTAATTTAGATGATTAGATTACTTTTAAGTTTCAACCAGAATTCAAATGGCTGAACCATTGGCTAAAGCAAAACAACCAGAACATCTTTGCTCTGATCGCAAGTGGGCGGTGAGGGATTCGAACCCCCGACTTCCACCTTGTAAGGGTGGCACTCTCACCACTGAGTCAACCGCCCGCATCTTTCCACCCCAATCCGCCACTTGGAATATTAGCCGAAAATGGGTTTCTCTGTCAATGGAAAATTTTGATTTGACTTTTCTCCGGAAAAAGATTTTAATTATGGACAACTGAAAAATTGTCCAGATTTCTTCGCACAACAAGGAGGGCTAATGGCAGGAATTCTGGAGACGATCAAGGAAAGCATCATTAAAGGGGATGCGAAAACAGCTAAAGAGAAGGTAGAAGCAGCCATTAAGGAAAACATTCCGGTAGCGGATATCCTCAACCAGGGACTGATTGCCGGAATGGAAGTCGTTGGCGCAAAGTTTAAAGCGAATGAGTTCTATGTCCCAGAAGTGCTGATCGCCGCCAGGGCTATGAATCAATCCATGGCTATTCTGGAACCCTACATCGTCCAAGCCGGGATTAAACCCCTGGCTAAGGTAGCTATCGGCACAGTTAAAGGTGATCTCCATGACATCGGGAAGAATCTGGTTGTAATGATGTGGAAAGGCGCTGGATTCCAAGTAGAGGATTTAGGAATTGATGTACCCCCGGAGAAATTCGTAGAAGCCGTGAAGAACGGCGCTCAGGTTCTTGGGTTATCCGCTCTTTTGACAACTACTATGGTGGCGATGAAAGATGTTATTGAAGCGCTGAAAAATGCAGGACTTAGAGACCAAGTCAAGGTAGTGATCGGAGGAGCCCCGGTTACGCAAAATTACGCTGATGAAATCGGTGCGGATGGTTACGCGCCTGATGCCGCTTCAGCGGTGGATAAAGTGAAATCGCTTCTCGCCGTATAAAGTGCTCAGCTACCCTATTTGGCTGGCTGTAGGTTACCTGGTGGGCAGTTTCCCCAGTGGGTATATAATTGGCCGGCTGTGGGCGAAAAAGGACATCCGGTCACTGGGAAGCGGCAATATCGGGGCAACTAATGTTTACCGAAATCTGGGCTTGACTCCTGGAGCAACCGTCCTTTTTTTGGATATAGCTAAAGGCTGGTTACCGATCTGGCTAGCCAAGGAAAAAACATCTTTTTCGCCAGTAGAACTGATAGGTTTGGGGTTGGCAACCGTAGTTGGACATACCTTTTCCTTTTGGCTGAAAGGCCGCGGGGGCAAGGGAGTAGCTACCAGTTTCGGAGTGATGCTGGGTTTATTTCTTCAGCCAGCAATTGTTTGCTTTCTTATTTGGTTAGCTGTTTTGAGCCTGGTTCGCTATGTTTCCTTGGCCTCAGTGGCCGGAGCAGTCGCCTTGCCTTTTTTGATTTATTTCTTTGAACAGGACTGGATACTAACCGCCTGTGGCGTACTTGTTACCGGGCTTATAATCTGGCGCCACCGAGCAAATATCCAGAGATTGGCGAGCCGCCAGGAAAACAGATTCTTCTTCCCATGGGAACGCAGATCGGAGTAATCGGGGCTGGTGGCTGGGGTACCTGCCTCTCTCTTCTTGCCTTAAAAAGAAACCACACCGTGAGGCTCTGGGAGGTCTTCCCTGACTATGCCTGGACACTCCAGGAACGAAGGGAAAATATTTTGTTTTTACCAGGGATAAGAATTCCGCCGGAGATTATGGTTTCTGCTTCCTTGCCAGAAGTGGTAAGAGCAAGTAAATACCTGCTCATTGCTGTACCCTCAAGGTATTTCCGCCACACCCTCCAGCGGTTAAAACCCCTATACCGGAATCAACCATTGCTCATTGCCACCAAAGGGTTAGAAGTTCAGACCGGAATGACGATGTCAGCCGTACTCAAGCAATTGCTACCGGATAGTAGTTTTGCGGTTCTTTCTGGTCCATGTATTGCCCGGGAGCTGGCTTGCGGATGTCCCTCGGCCGCCGTGGTAGCTTCGCCTGATCTGAAAATTGCCAGCATTTTTCAGAAACATTTGAGCAGCTCCAGCTTAAGGTTGTATACTACGGTAGATGTCAGAGGCGTAGAGCTGGGTGGAGCAATCAAAAATGTAATTGCTATCGGTGCCGGGATTATTGACGGTCTAAACTTGGGCATAAATACAAAAGCAGCTTACCTCACCCGAGGATTAAAAGAAATGGTCAGGGTGGGAGTGGCTTTAGGAGGAAAGGAAAAGACATTTTATGGACTTTCTGGACTGGGAGATTTGATAACTACCGCTTTTAGCCCGGTGAGCCGTAATCGTTCTTTTGGAGAAGCGCTGATAACATCAAGTCAGGAAAAGTTTTTTCAGGAAACGCAGATGGTAGTTGAGGGTTATTTCACTGTCAAGAGTCTACTGCGGCTCATCCGGGCGAGAAGTATAGATGCTCCGATTACTCAGGCAATCTATCGGATTGTATATCTGAAACACAATCCTCGGCAGGTTCTGGAAGATTTGATGAACCGAAGGTTGAAACAAGAATAATGATTTCCCAAGGAAGGTTTTACTCCATCGGCGAAGTCAGTCGGCTTACCGAGGTACCCAGCCATATCCTCAGGTACTGGGAAAAACACTTTAGGTCTCTCAAACCAGGTCGGGACCACCGGGGTCACCGACTTTATACCAGTCGTAATATTGCCACCATCACCAAGATAAAAAATCTTCTCTATAAAGAAGGTTATCGGCTGAAAGGAGTAAAAAGGCACCTCCGGCAAGTTCATCAGCCTGAAAAAAATATTCAGCGTCTGATTGATTTCTTGCGGCAGTTGGTGCGGGAACTCAAGGAGATCGAGAAATGTTAACTATCGGCGTGCTGGCTTCAGGACAAGGAACTAATCTTCAGGCTTTGATTGATGCCATCAAAGAAGGTTATCTCCCTGGGCGTATCGGCGTAGTCATCAGTGACAATCCCCAGGCTTACGCCCTGGAGAGAGCTAAAAAGGCTGGCATCCCTGCTTTTTACTTACCGCCAGGTCCCCGGAAGACCTATCTCGTTTCAGAAGTGGAAAAGCAGTATGTTGAGTGTCTTGTAAAACACCAGGTGCAATTGGTTTGTCTGGCCGGTTTCATGCGGGTGATAAAAAGGACGTTCTTGTCTAATTTCCCTAACCGTATCATTAACATCCACCCCTCATTACTTCCGGCTTTCCCCGGACTGGAAGCCTGGAAGCAAGCTCTGGACTATGGAGTGAAATTTACTGGCTGCACCACCCATTTCGTTAATGAATACGTTGACGCCGGGAAAATCATTCTTCAGGCCGTAGTCCCAGTCTTGCCAGATGACACGCCGGAATCATTACACCGAAGAATTCAAGAAAAAGAACATTTCATTTATCCTTTGTCAGTCAAGCTAATTGCTCAGGGACAAATAAAGTACGGAGAATAAAGGCGTGAGTATCAGGGTCCAGCCCAGAAAAGCAGTACTCAAAGATGCTCCGGTTATCCGGAAATTGGTTAATAACTTTGCCCGGGATGGCCGGATGCTGGCTCTTTCTTACAACCAAATCTACGAACGACTCCGGGATTTCTGGGTAGTGGAAGTCAACGGAAAAGTAGTCGGGTGTGCTGCCTTGAAAATAGTCTGGAAGGATCTTGGGGAAGTGCGCTCCCTGGCCATCAACAGACGCTTCCAGAAAAAAGGATATGCCAGTTTGCTGATGGAGAGTGTGCTTGGTGAAGCAAAATTGTTTGGGCTTAAAAAGATATTCGCCCTCACCTACATTCCAGAATTTTTCGAGAAACTTGGTTTTTTGAGAATTCCAAAGGCGAAATTGCCTCACAAAATCTGGTTTGACTGTATCAATTGTCCCAAGTTTCCGCGATGTGATGAAGTAGCCGTTTTAAAAAGCCTCCGATAGAATGAAAAGATTTCTCCAATTATTAACATCCCTTTTGGGCTTGGTAACGACCATCAGTGAAGCCAGAATTTATCTGGGTGATAGTTTTACCCTTAAGCCTGAGGCTCAGATGTCGGAAGAACTGATTCTTCTGGTTGATCAAGCTAACCTAAGGGGCAAACTGACTAGGGAACTATTGGTGGCGGCCAGAGAACTGGAAATTAGCGACACCGTGGGCGAGGACATAGTAGCGGCGGCTCAGACGGCTAACTTTCAGGGGCAATGCCAGGCTGATTTATACTTTCTCAGTGAGAGCTGTTTCCTCCGAGGTCAGGTTAAGGGAAATACCACTATCCTTTCAAGAGATGTTCAGGCAGAAAAAATGGTTACCAGCGGCAATGTAAGAGTGGTAGCTGAAGAGATATTCTGGGAGGGAGAGGGCCAGAGCAAAGCAGTCTTCTGGGGGAAAAAAGTGACACTCGGCGGGAAATTTCAGGACCTGGTAATCTCGGCCAGAATAATCAAAATTCTGCCAGAAACAGAAATCACAGGCAATCTTACCTACCAAAGTCCCCAGGGTCTTATTCTGCCGCCAGGAGTGGTGGTTAAAGGTAAGATTCACCAGCAGGAGCCGGTAACTGAAAAATGGCAAAAATATTTTTTCCGCTCGCCCTGGAGACAAGCCTGGTGGCTGTTGAGAAAAGGCTTTGTCTTTTTCGGTCTCCTGGTCCCATTTCTTCTCTCAGTGTGGCTCACTCCCAACATCCTGGCTCAGACAACTTACCTTGTTGGAGAGAAGCCGTGGCACTGTTTACTCACTGGTTTGCTGACTACGCTCTCTCTATGTTTGGCTATCCTTCTCTCTTTAGTCATCATTGTAACCGCGCCAGTAGCTTTACTCATTGTTTCCCTCATCGCCCCGATACTCTACCTTTCCCGGGCTTTTCCCGCTGTCTATGTGGCGAGAAAAGTTTTTGGCCGGTTACCTGACCGACCACTTACCTGGACTCTTACAGTATTCTTAGGTATCATTTTGTTTACTATGATTACCAGAATACCCCACCTGGGCCTATTAATTAATCTTTTCTGTCTTCTTTTCGGTTTTGGGGCGTTTGTCAGTGGCCGTTGGCAGTTGTTCTGCCGTCTTCGTCAAGAAAGGTTTATCTAAAATTTAACTGGGAGAGAGAATGAAAGTAATTTTGGCTTACTCTGGAGGATTGGATACTTCGGTAATCATTAGGTGGCTGAAAGAAAAATTTAGAGCCCAAGTAATTGCTTACACTACCAACATCGGTCAGCCAGATAATCCAAGTAAACTGAAGGAAAAAGCGCTTGGCACTGGAGCCAGTGCTTTTTTCTGCGAAGATTTAAGAGACAAATTTGTTACCGAGTATATTCTCCCTTCGTTGCAGGCTGACGCTCTCTATCAGGAGAAGTATCCGTTGGCCACATCTCTTTCTCGACCTTTAATAGCCAGTGGTCTGGTTGCTCTGGCCAGAAAAGAAAAGGCTGACACTGTGGCTCATGGCTGTACCGGAAAAGGTAATGATCAAGTCCGTTTTGAGTTAGCCTTTCGTTACTTAGCGCCTGAGCTAAAAATTCTGGCTCCGGTCCGGGAATGGGAATTTCGCACTAGAGAAGAAGAGATGGAATATGCCCAGCGCTACCACATTCCTGTTTCTACCACCAAGAAAAAGCCTTACTCTATTGACTGGAACCTCTGGGGCATATCTATAGAATGCGGGGTGTTAGAAGACCCTTGGAATGAACCGCCGGAAGATGTCTTCCAGATTACTGTCTCCCCGAAAAAGGCACCAGCCAAAGGAGAAGTCATTACCATTCATTTTGAAAAAGGTATACCGGTCAAACTCAACGGCCGAACTTTATCTCCGAGAGAAATTATAGAAAAGCTAACAGAGGTCGGCGGAAGACATGGTGTCGGCCGGATAGACCTTGTGGAAGACCGACTGGTGGGAATCAAATCCAGGGAAATTTATGAAGCGCCAGCCGCCGTAATTCTTCATACTGCCCACAAGGAACTGGAAAGGTTGGTTATGAGCCGAGAAATGTTTGACTTTAAACTTTCCCTGGCTCCGTGGTATTCAAGGATTATTTACTATGGTCAATGGTTCTCTCACCTCCGGGAATGTCTTGACGGATTTATTAGAGAAAGCCAGAGATATGTCAGCGGCGAGGTGCGTCTCAGACTGATCAAAGGTAACTGTCTGGTGGTGGGACGACGCTCGCCTTTTTCTCTCTACGAAGAGAAATTAGCCACTTATAGCCAAGGGGACATTTTCGACCACACGGCAGCCAAAGGCTTCATCCAAATTTTCGGTTTACCAGCCGTTCTGGAGGGGGAAAGATGGAGAAAAGACCAGAAGTAGTCAATTTCTTGAAGGCAATCAATTTCCAGAGGCCAGAAAGGATCCCCGCTGTTGTTTCCTTACTTCCGGCTACCTGGCTGCGATACCAGAAGGAACTAGAAAAACTCGTTCTGAAATACCCGGAGCTCTTTCCGCATTACCAACCAGGCAACTATTTGAAGTTAACTCTCCCGCGCCATTACAGAAAAGGCCGCTGGCAAGATGTGTGGAAAGTAACCTGGGAAGGGCTGTGTGACGGTCTGGCAAATGCCCCTGTGGAATCCCTCGCTCCGCTTAGAGACTGGGACACTTTTGACACCTTCGTTGTCCCGGACCCTCTTGCTTATAATTGGTACGGAGAAAAACAGGACTGGCAACAAATTGCCAGGAGTTTGAAACAAGCAAAGGCCCAGGGTTATTTAGCCTCTGGCGGATTACCCCATGGTTTCATGTACATGAGGCTCTATTACTTGCGTGGTTTTACTAACTTCATGGTAGATATTGCCACTCACGAGCCCAGATTAGAAAAACTGATTTCAGTTGTTACCCAATACAATGTGACCTTGGTGGAAAAATGGCTGAGCCTCGGAGTAGAAATTATGAATTTCGGTGATGACCTGGGACTCCAAAAATCTTTACCTATCAGTCCTGATGACTGGCGTCGGTATCTCAAACCGTCCTTTCAATCAATTTTTCAACGGTGCCGAAAGCAGCAGGTCCTGGTAAGCCTTCATACTGATGGTTACATCCTTGATATCATTCCTGACCTAATTGAGTGCGGAGTTTCCTTACTCAATCCACAAATTAGACCCAATACCCTGTCCGGAATAAGAGAATTCTGCCAAGGACGGGTAGCTATCAGACTGGACCTGGACAGACAGTTATTTCCTTTCTCCTCGCCCAAAGATATCCGAGCCCATATCCTGGAAGGAGTGAAAACATTAGCCCTACCTGAAGGGGGACTGCTTCTCAACGCTGAATGTGGACCTGACGTTCCTCTGACAAACATTGCCGCCATTTGTGAAACCCTAAATGAACTGAAATGCCTGGCTGGGTAAAGATAAATGAGGATTGGGTTAGCTGGATAATGACCCGGCTTGGTCAAAACTTCACCTGCCCGTTGTGTCAGTCTACCCATCAGCTACCGGTAAAAAGAATTGTTCATTCACCTGGGGCTCTGAATAAGACAGAAGAATTCGTTACCCAACTCTTCTCCAGCCGCCAAAAGGCAGCTGTTTTGAGCGACGAAATTACTCACCAGGTAGCTGGGCGTACTGTAGAGGAAAAGATTTCTGCCCTGAGGCCGGTGACCTCAGTTATTCTTACCCCGGAGAATGAAGAGAGACTTTCCACCAGAGAGGAATACTTAAACTACCTTCTAACCCGGATCACCGGATGCTCTCTCCTGGTAACTGTTGGGTCTGGAACAATCACTGACCTGGGTAAATATGCAGGAGAAGTTGCCCGAATACCAGTTCTTTGTATTGCCACGGCGGCTTCAATGAATGGTTACACCTCTGGGGTAGCCGCCATCTTCCAGAATCAGGTGAAGCTGGCCATTCCAGTAAAGCCAGCCCTGGGTGTTCTGATAGACTCTGACATTATTAATTCAGCCCCCCTGATTCTCACCCAAGCAGGTTTTGCTGACAGTTTAGCCAGAAGATTGGCTAATGCTGATTGGTACCTAGGTTCTCTTTTGACTGGGGAGAAATATTGTCCTCTTCCTGGCCTGCTGGTAGAGCAGATAGAAAGAAAACATTTTCTTTCAGGTAGGTTAATTAGAAATGGAGAACCGGCTGGAGCTAACTTGGTTATGGAAGCCCTTATCTTGGGTGGTCTTGCCATGGTTATTGCTGGCAGTTCCGCGCCTGCTTCAGGCGGAGAACATCTTATCTCTCACTTCTGGGACATGTACGCCCATCAAGAAAAAAGAGTTCTTTTCGCCTATCATGGACTCCAGGTCGGGCTGGGTTGCTTAATAACCGCTAGGATATATGACCGCCTGAAAGAACTTACTTTGGCAGAAATTCTTCTTCGGCTTAAAACCCACCAAGTTCCGGTTGAAGACGAACTAAAGGAACTTTTTTCTCTTTTCCCCTTCGCCCAAAAGTATATCAAAACCCAATGGGAGCAAAAGCAAAAAGCCCTGGCCTTGGTTCGCTCCCGCCTTGTTGATTGCTGGGAAAAACTTGTTCAACAGGTTTTTCCTGAAGTTCATGCAAGCCGTCAACTTAAAGAGACACTAAGCCAGGCTGGTTGCCCAGTTTATCCATCAGAAATTTCTCTGCCTGTTGGTTTGGCAAGAAAAGCACTAAAACTAGCTCGGTACATTCGGAACCGTTTGACTATTTTAGACATTGCGGCTGAACTGGGAATTCTCCAGGAGATAGAACCGGAGATTGAATCTACCCCATGAATGAAAACCAACTTATTGAGAAAATTAGGCAAATAGTTGGTCCCACTGGGAAGAAAGTGGTGGCTGGCATTGGCGATGACGCGGCGGTGGTGAAATGGACCAGAAAAAAGTATCTGCTGGTCAGTTGTGATACGGTTATGGAAGGCGTCCATTTTCTCCCTGGAAAAATCACCTGGCAACAGGTTGGTCGAAAATCTCTGGCTGTTAGCCTCAGCGACATTGCTGCAATGTCTGGATTACCGCTATACGCTATTATTTCCTTGGGATTGCCTACTGGTGACAGAAAACTCGTCGCTGAGCTTTATCAAGGAATCAACCAGCTCGCAAAAAAGTACAAGGTTTCCCTCATCGGCGGAAATCTGACCTATTCGCCTAAGGTTTTTATAGATATCACTGTTTTGGGGCAGGTGGAAAAAAAACTTTTGGTTTTACGCTCCGGCGGTTCTCCAGGAGATAAACTCTTCGTCACCGGCACTCTTGGAGGCACTCAGGATAACCACCATTTTACGTTTGAACCCAGAATAAAACTAGCTCGCCGGTTAACTTCTTCAGTTCCGGTGAAAGCAATGATGGACATCTCTGATGGTCTGGCCCAGGACCTTCCCAGGTTAGCTTCTGCCTGTCGCACCGGTTTTTTCCTTTACTTAGACCAACTTCCCTTTTCTTCTGCGCTACTTTCCCTGTCAAGATCAAAACGAGAAGCTATCTGGCATGCGCTAACCGACGGAGAAGATTATGAACTCCTTTTTGCTGTCTCCAGAAATCAGGCCCATCGGGTGCCGTCCAGAGTCGGCGATGTTCGTATCACTCTAATAGGCGAACTAACTCCTGGGGAAACGGCGATGGTTACTGGCGGGCGTAAATTAGCCTTTACCCCGGCTGGTTTTGACCACTTCCGGCGGTCTGCTGAGAAAAATGAATGATACTTCTCTTCGGTCTGCCTGCCAATTTATACAAATCTATTTGCTGGACTGTTCAGGGCGTTGAAGTCCCTTGGGAGATGTGATAGTATCTCGCTATCCGGAAAGGTGAAAAATTCATGAAACTAACCCTGAAAGTCATTGGCTATATTCTCTTGGTAGCCACCAGTTTGTATCCGGCAGAATTTGGCGAACACGAATTTTCCTTTACCAGCAGTTACGATGGCACCAACCAGCTTGCCTGTGCTTATATTCCGGAAAGTTACCAAGGAAAACCAGCTCCTTTGCTGGTGGTTGCTCATTATCTAAACGGTAACCGTTTTACCGCCAGAACTTCAGGCTACTACCCGGAATGCGAGAAACGCGGCTGGCTTTTGGTTTGCCCGGAACTCCATGGAAAAGACACCGAAGGCCAAACCTCCTTTGCCGCCATTGGCGCCCAACATGATGTCCTTGACGCTATTGCTTGGGCTAGAAAAAACTACAATGTAGACCAAACCAGGGTTTATCTGGTCGGCCGTTCCATGGGTGGGTTATTAACCGCAGTAACAGCAGCTAAACACCCTCATATTTTTGCGGCCGCGGTAGCAGGACAACCCATCACTGATTTGAAAGCCTGGGTCAAAGAAAATCCCCGATTGGCTCCTTTTCTGGAAAGAGAATGCGGACCATTAACCCGGAAAACCGAGTTTGAATATGCCCGGCGGTCGCCGATCAATTATGCGATCAACTTCCGCTATGTCCCCTTAACTCTTTGGCATGGAACCGAGGACCAGGTAGTCCTTCCCGCACATTCCCTTCGTCTTTACCAAGCAATTAAGAAAACCTGGGCTTTCCAGGAAAATGTTTTCTGGCTGGCCGGAGCCGGCCACAACGCGGCCAACTTTACCGCGGCCTGGGTTTGTGACCGACTCCAGTATTACCAGAACACTTCTGACACCAAAACTTTGCTAAAAACGCGATTTTTTCATCAACTCAATTTTGTCACCGATGAAGCCGGTGACTTCTTCTGGTTGAGAGTGGAACCAGCCAGTCCAGGTAAATTTGCCAGAGTGAAAAGCGAGCTTAACGGGAACAAGATTTTCTTAGAAACAACCAATATCGCTAGGGTAGACATTAAAACCGACGGTCTTCCTAAAGACACCAAACTTACATCAGCTTCAGTGATTACCGATCTGCCTGGGGAATTAAGGCTGACCTCGGCCGGAAACATTGTCTGGACCATCTTGGTAAAAAAAGGCAAGAACAGAGAATTCTTTTTACCCTTAGAAAATTAATTACTGCTGGAGGGAAATATGGAAAAACTGAAGTGGGGAATTATCAGCACAGGTCGGATTGCCGGCGTCTTCGCCCGGGGAATTCAACATTCAGAAAAAGGGGAACTTCTGGCCGTAGCCAGCCGAACTCAGGAGCAAGCTGAAAAATTTCAAAAAGAGTTTGGTGTCCCAAGGGCTTACAGCCGATATGAAGACCTACTGAAAGACAAAGATGTCCAGGCAGTTTACATCGCTACCCCGCATCCATTTCACGCTGAGTGGGCAATAAAAACTGCCAGGGCTGGGAAACATGTTCTATGCGAGAAACCATTAACAGTAAACCATGCCGAAGCCATGGCGGTGGTAGAAGCAGCTAAAGAGAATAATGTCTTTTTGATGGAAGCATTTATGTACCGTTGTCACCCTCAAACCTGGAAGGTAATAGAACTTATTCGCGATAAAGCCGTTGGCGAGGTGCGAATGATTCAGGCTACTTTCAGTTTCCAGTCCACTTTTAATCCGGAAAGCCGCCTTTTTAAGAATAGTTTAGCTGGTGGGGGCATTCTTGATGTTGGTTGCTATCCGGTTTCTCTGTCTAGACTCATTGCTGCAGTAGCTTTAGGCAAACAAACTTGTGAGCCAAGTGAAGTTCACGGAGTGGCTCATCTGGGTACTACTGGTGTGGACGAATGGGCCGCGGCAGTTCTTAAATTTCCTGGAGATATTCTCGCCCAAGTAGCAGCCGGAGTGAATCTTGCCCAGGATAATAGCGTCAGAATTTACGGTTCATTAGGCAATATTCATATCCCTTGGCCCTGGATTCCTTCCCGAGAGGGAGGAACTACCACTATTATTCTTACCCGGCAGGGGCAAGCCCCGGAAAAAATAGAAATCACTACTGAAAAGTGGCTTTACGGACTAGAAGCTGACATCTTTGCCCGCTCAATTGAAGAAGGGAAAACTATTTTCCCAGCTATGAGCCATCAAGACACTTTGGAGAACATGAAAACACTGGACCGCTGGCGAGAGTCAATCGGACTTATCTATGACTTTGAAAAAATTAATTATTCAGTACCCACGGTGGACCGGGAACCACTGA
>JAMWDF010000212.1 GCA_023818865.1 Candidatus Omnitrophota bacterium | reverse complement strand
CCGATTCCATCTCCAGGAATTACTCCGATTTTATATACTTTTTTCTTACCCATTTCATTAATCCTCCACATTTAATCAGTTCCTGCAGAAAAGGTGGGTAGCCTGACCAGAAGTACTGAGAATTCTGAGTGAGGTTTTTTATCATGCCGGCTTCAAAGTCTACCTCCAGTAAATCGCCTTCTCTTATTCTTTTTGCCTCGCTGGTCTCCACTACCGGCAGTCCGATGTTTATAGCATTTCTTAGGAAAATACGAGCAAAACTGACGGCAATGACTAGAGAAAACCCAGCCGCCTTGATGGCAATTGGGGCATGTTCTCGGCTGGAACCGCAGCCAAAATTCTCACCGGCCACTAAAATATCTCCTGGTTCCATTTTTTGCACCAGTTCCGGTCTTAAGGTTTCCAGACAATGGGTAGCTAATTCTTGGCTATCAGTGGTGTTCAAGTAGCGAGCAGCAATTATGTCGTCGGTGTTAACATGGTTCCCCAATTTCCATACCTTGCCTTTGACCATCATGGGTTTACTACCTCCTCAGGATGAGCGATTCGCCCTTTGATTGCTGAAGCGGCGGCCACTTCAGGATTAGCCAGATATACCAAACTTTCAGGATGTCCCATCCGCCCCACGAAATTTCTGTTAGTGGTAGCTACCGCCACCTCGCCTTTAGCCAAAACCCCCATGTGACCCCCAAGGCACGGCCCGCAGGTAGGTGGACTGATGACGCACCCGGCAGTCAGAAAGGTATCAATCAACCCCTTTTTAACGGCTTGATAGTAAACATTCTGAGTGGCAGGAATAATTATTGTTCTCACTTCTGGATGAACTTTTCCGTGAAGAAAAACAGCAGCAGCTTTCTCCAGGTCGCTCAAGCGACCATTAGTGCATGAGCCAATTACAACTTGGTCAATTCTTGTGCCGGTCAGTTCTCTCACACTGCGACTGTTACTGGGGAGAGGTGGGACGGCTATCTGTGGTTCTATCTGGTTCACATCAATTTCTATCTGCTGGCAGTAAATTGAGTCAAGGTCAGACCGAAGGTCGGCAGGTTCCATCTTAAAGGCGGTAATAACGCTTTTTAGGTAGGTAAGAGTAATCTCGTCCGGAGCAATGATTCCGTTTTTCGCTCCGGCTTCAATGGCCATGTTAGCCATGGTAAAACGGTCATCAATGGGCAGAGAATCAATTACCGGACCAGTAAATTCCATGGTCTGGTACCTGGCGCCGTCTACCCCTATTCGGCTGATGGTGTAAAGGATGAGGTCTTTTCCGCCCACCCAGCGTTGCCTCTGACCGTGATAGGTAAACTTAAAAGTAGCCGGCACTCTTAGCCAAATTCGTCCGGTGATCATCGCGGCGGCAACATCTGTACTGCCAACACCTGTAGCAAATGCTCCCAGGGCACCGTAAGTACAGGTGTGACTGTCTGCTCCAATGACCAACTGTCCTGGTTGGACCAGGCCTAATTCGGGAAGAAGAGCATGCTCAATTCCCACCTGGCCAATTTCAAAAAAACGAACCTGATACCGGCGACTAAAATCCCGGAGTTTTTTCACCAGCTCAGCGCTTCGGATGTCCTTACAGGGTGTAAAGTGGTCTGGAACAAGGACAATCTTTGCGGGATTAAATACCTTGGTGGCGCCAATTTTTTCGAACTCTTGTATAGCTAAGGGTCCGGTGACATCGTTGGCTAAGACTAGATCAACGCTAGCCTCAATGAATTCTCCAGGGGTCACCTTTTCCTGGTGAGAATGATGAGCCAATATTTTTTCGGTAATCGTCATAGTGGGTGTCTCAAGTAGCCGGACCGGCTTTCCGGGGAGCGGTTTTCTTTCTTAAGTACTGGTTGATAGCGGTTAGATATGCCTTGGCGCTGGCTTCAAGAATGTCAGTGCTTACCCCCTTGGCTGCTACTTTAGCTCCGTTGATTTCTAAACAGACACTTACCTCCCCTTGGGCATCCTGGCCGCCGGTAATCGCGGTAATCTTGTATTCCTTAAGAACAGGCTTGAGTCCAATAATTCGGTCAATGGTCTTATACAGGGCATCCACCGGTCCATCCCCTCGGGCAGCATCTTCCAATATTTCTTCTCCCTTCTTCAGTCTGACAGTGGCACTAGGGACAGTGGATGAACCCGAGAGGATATGGAAATAATCAAGCTGGTATACCGGTTGGACATCAATGGTTTCTTCTTCAGCCACTACAATCAGGTCCAGGTCAGTGATTTCTTTTTTTCTATCTGCCAAGAGTTTAAACCGCCGAAAAATCCGCTCTAACTGCTCTTCAGTCAGAGTTAAACCAAGCTCTTTTAACCTGGCGCTGAGAGCATGCCGACCAGAATGTTTTCCCAGGACCAGTTCGCTTTGCGGCAAACCAATCAGTTGAGGACTCATGATTTCATAAGTTTCTCTTTTCTTCAGAATACCATCCTGATGAATCCCGGCTTCGTGCCTAAAGGCATTTTCTCCGACAATGGCTTTATTGGGTTGCACCGGTATCCCGGTCAGAGAAGAAACCAGCCTGCTGGTCCGATAAATTTCTCTGGTATTGATATTGGTAAAGCACTGGTAATAGTCTTTTCGCACATGAAGATTCATTACTATTTCTTCTAAAGAAGCATTGCCAGCCCGTTCCCCGATACCGTTGATGGTACACTCTACCTGTCGAGCGCCACTCTTGAGCGCCGCCAAAGAATTAGAGACTGCCAGGCCTAGGTCATTGTGACAGTGGACGCTGATAATTACGTTTTTGCCTCGGATGGGGGAAGCCAGGAAGTCTATTAACGTACCAAATTCTTCTGGGACTGCATAGCCTACGGTGTCCGGAATGTTCACAGTACAAGCTCCGGCTTCTACCACAGCCAGAACAACCTCAAGCAAGAATTCCGGCTCTGTTCGGGAAGCGTCTTCCGGAGAAAATTCTACATCGTTAATCAATTTCCTTACGGAGCTCACCTTTTCCGTGGCAATCCGAAGGATTTCAGTTTTTGCCTTACCCAGTTTGTACCGGCGGTGAATCTCGGATGTCGCTAGGAAGAGATGGAGACGGGGATGGGCGGCTTTTTCCAAGGATTTAAGCGCTACTTCTATGTCGCGATCATGACATCTAGCCAGGGCACAGACGGAAGGCCTTTGGACTGCTTGGCTAACTAAGGTAACGGCTTCCGCGTCGCCTGGAGACGCGGCTGGAAATCCAGCTTCAATTACGTCCACACCAAGTATTTCCAGTTGTCGAGCTATCTGAACTTTTTCCTGGCTGGTTAAACTGGCTCCCGGCGATTGCTCTCCGTCTCTCAGGGTTGTATCAAAAATAATGACGCGTTCCATATGGCGGCTCGCAGAAATCAAATGGCCAAATTATGTTAACATTTCTTGCCAAAGAGGGCAAACCGTAGTATAATTGGAACAACGAGGGTGTCAAAATGAGAGGAAGAATTGCCTCTTACTTATTGATAGTTGTTCTTCTGACAGGAGGGTGTGGTCACCAGGAATCACCTGTGAGTTTGCCCCTTTCTGAAAAGGAAATCCAGGAGGCAATAAGCTATGGAACTGCCCACTCTCAAGAGACAGCCAATGAATTACTGAGTGAATGGACGGTTGACCTCGGTTACGAACAGGGAAAAGGGAGAGCAGTTTTAATTACTCCTTTTGCCCGGGTGGCTCTTCTAGCCTGGCAGGCAGCGAGGAAAGGTGAACCGGTCAATCGTCGGGTGGTAGAGATCGCTCTGCGCCAGATATCCGAAGTTATGGTCTTTCGGGTAAGTCTTTACGGAGACGAACCAAATTTTTGTCGTCAGGCCCGATTTGAACTGGTTTCAGGGAATAAACAGTTTCTCCCTATTTCCAGCTATGTTCCGGTCTATGGTGATTTCACCCGGGACTATTACATTGTCGCCACTGGAGAAGTCAAATTCAACAGAAAAGATATTCCGGTGGATGACTTGGTGAAACTTCAAGTAACTATTCCCGGCACAAAGG
>JAMWDF010000211.1 GCA_023818865.1 Candidatus Omnitrophota bacterium | reverse complement strand
CAGATTCTTGACCGCCTCTAAAATCGCTTCGAGTTTCTTTGGTTTATCGGATTCAACATACAACCGGATGATTGGTTCTGTCCCTGAGGGCCGCGCCAGGAACCAGCTCCCGTCCGCCATGATCAGTTTAATCCCGTCCATTTTGTTGATCTTTCTAACTTTAATTCCTGCCAGCTCTGTGGGGGGATCATTCCTGACTTTTTCCATGAACTTATTCTTTGCATTCTCATCAAGACGAAGATTGATCTTCTCGTTATAGGTTTCTCCGTAAGAGGAAACGATGTTGTAAGCATCTACGACGGCAATATAGCCCCGGCGCATAGACCGGGTAAGTTTTCCGTTGACATCAGAGGCATAAGGTCCAGGATAGGAAACCGTCGGTCCAGTCAAATTGTAGGAATAAGTACAAGCGCTTCCATCATACCCAGCCGGTATCCCTCCAGAATGAAGTTCAAACCACCCGTAGAAATTCTCAATCTTTGCCCGGGTACCGACTCCCCATTTACCGCTAGGACAGAAAAACATCTTCGGCTCTTTCACATAACGCGCATTTCCGGTTCTCCAGCCTTGAATCAAGAATCCCAGTGGCTTATACCCGACACCTGGCCACCACAGATAGTTCCCGTAATAAATATCATAGTAGTTAACAATCGGACTGCGCGGCGGCAGATTATCATCATAATCTTGGCAGTACATGGTCAAAGCCAGTCCAATCTGCTTCAGATTGTTAACACAGGCAGCTCTTCTGGCCTGTTCTCTAGCTCGGCTCAAAGCCGGAAGAAGCATCGCCGCCAAAATAGCAATGATAGCAATTACTACCAGAAGTTCAATTAAAGTAAAACCAGACTTCTGGTTACCTTTCATGCCTCCCTCCTTGTTTTTTAATGAAACAGCCTCTTTTAGAATAGTATACCACTTTCAATCCATCTTGCCAAGTTTCCAGCTATCAGTTAGAATCTTGTTCAAGTTTAAGATTAGGAGGGGTAATGGCTGTTTTGCTTCTTAGAGAAGATTTCATGTCAGACCCGAGACTGAAAGGCTGGGAGCCATCAGCCCAGGAACGAAATTTTCCCGACTGGGTGAACACTGGCGGTTACTCCGGAAAAGGCTGTTTACGCATTCCCGCTGGGCACTGGGATAGTCCTCTTTTGGCAGTTACGCCTTTCCACTACTATCTGGTCCGGTATAACCTAAAGTGTCTGGGAAAAAGTTATGCCGCAGCTATCTTTTTTGACAAAGACGGAAATGAACTGCCTTCTGACCACTATACTGGCGCTGACCCTGCACCAAACTGGGAGCAGCAAAGCTTTTGTTTTCTGGCGAAGGCAGAGGCAGCGAGCGCAAAAATCAGGTTCCGGGTAATTCAAGAGACGATGCTGGTAACTGAGGTAGAAGCCCAACAGGTTTCCCCGCAGGAAGCTTTGGCTTGGGTGGAAGCCATCTCCCAAGCAATACCACCAGTTCTCTATGACTTTACCGAAGAAGACCTGAAACCTCTCGGTAAGTTTCGGAAAAAACTTTCTCAGCCAGGGACTGTGCGCCTGGTACTTCTGGGTGACAGTGTAATGAACGACCTTTCTAATTCTCTGTTTGAACTTCTAATTCAGCGGCATTTTTCTGGTTTACGGATAGAAGTAGTTTCTTCTACCAGATCTGGTGGTAACTGTGCTTACTACCTGAAAGAAGATCGGTGGCGCCGGTCCATCCTCCAATACCAGCCTGATTTGCTGGTGGTCGGCGGCATCAGTCACGGAAACCAGATTGAACCTGTCCGCCAACTTGTGGAACAAGTCCGACAACAAAGTGACACCGCTGTCCTTCTTCTCACTGGTGCCTTTATCACCCCGGAAAGAAGGTCTCTACCGCGTTATTCCCGGGGACTGAAAAAATTGGCTTACCAACTGAACACAGGCTTTTTGAACACAGAAGAGATTTGGTTAGATTATATCGCCAGAAGTGGTCATCCGGTTGGATGGTTTATGCGGGACAGCCATCACGCCAACGAAAGAGGGAAACAGGTATTAGCCCATCTCCTGGAAATCTTTCTCGCCGCTCCCTTCAAATAAGCAGCGAAAGGTATTTCTTCCCTAGGAGAAAACCCTCTTCTCGGCCGACACATGTATCTTCGTGTTCAATGCTGAGCACTCCGTTGTAGCCTGCTTTTCTTAGCCGCCCGAGGTACCGACCCCAGTCAATGACTCCCCGACCAGGAATCACATACCGCCACCAGCCATTCTCCTTATTGCCAATCCGGCGCAATACCGCTTCATTAATTTCGCAATCTTTAGCGTGGGTGTGGAAGATGCGGGAAGCAAATTCATCTACCGCCATCAGGTAGTCAATTCCTTGATGCACCAGATGTGAGGGGTCAAAATTCAGTCCAAAGTTATCAGCCGGCACCAAAGTAAACAATTTTTTCCAGTGCTCCAGATGCTGAATATTGGTAGCAAACCAGTTTTCCAGGGCAATCTTCACCCGATGACTGGCCGCAAAAGAGCAAAGTTCAGCGAAATAAGGCGCAACGTTTTCCTCTATCATCTCCATCTTATTCCTTCCCGGTAATGGTAAACCAGCGATGGTGCAGACCACTTCCACACCGGTGAGTTCTGCGGCCACAATCAGGTGTTTAAGATGCTTTCTAACCATCTCTCGTTGGTTTTCGTCCTGGTCAAAGAGATTGGCATAACAGGCATAACTGGAAGGTCTAACCCCGGTCTGAGAAAACATTTCCTTTACTTTCTTTCCGGAATCACGGATGACTTCCTCTGGGACTATCTGCCCGGCTCCAGGTACTGATAAAATTTCTACTTGAGAGAATCCATTGGCCGCAGCAAAATTCAGCACTTCTTCAAGACTCGCTTGCCGAAAAGGCGCAGTCAAGAATCCTATCTCCATTTTTCTCCCTTCGTTATCCAGTTAAAACCAACGGGCCTTTAATCGTCTTTCCAAAGTCAACCGACCAGAACCCAACATTTCCTCGTCAACCGGACCTACCACTGTCTGTTCAAACTTTGTGCATACCAGCGGCGAGAGGAAACGAGAGCGCTGAGCGAAAATATGCCGGTCAGTAAATCGTGACCAGCCGTGATAATACCGCAGGGGCCAGGTCACATAAAGATGATCCCTGGCTCTGGTCATCGCTACATACATTAACCTTAATTCTTCTTCTATTTCCTCCGGCGAATCGGTACTCATATCTGAGGGCAGGCACCCGTCTGAAGCATGAATCAAAAAAACTACATCCCATTCACAACCTTTGGCTGAGTGAATGGTGGAAAGAACTAACCACTCTTTATCTTTGTCCGCCGCCCCAGCCAGATCACTGGTTGAAGTGGGGGGATCAAGACTCAGGTCAATAAGAAATGAAGAGAGGGAAGTATACCGGGCGGCAATTTTTTCCAGACTCTCCAGGTCTTTTTCTCTGGCTGGAGCATTCTCATAGAGGTGTTTCAACAGTGGCTGGTAAAAGTTTCGGACCTGTTCCACCATCGCGGCTAAAGGAACCTGTCTTTTCAAACCCTCAAAAAGACTCCCCAGTTTTCTGACTTCTGCCTGAACAGAAGCCGGTCCCTGGAAACTGCCCAACGAACCCTGATCAAAACCATGTTGCCAGACGTGATCCATAGCCTCTCTTGCAATAGCCGGTCCTATCCCTGGTAAAAGCTGCAATATTCGGAACCAAGAGATCTCGTCTCTGGGGTTCTCTATTACCCGCAAAAAGCCTAACAAGTCTTTCACATGGGCTGCTTCAATAAATCGCAGGCCTCCATACTTCCGAAAAGGAATGTTGCGGCGAGCCAGTTCTATTTCCAGAGAATCTGAGTGATACCCTGCCCGGAACAAGACGGCCTGGCGCTGCAGAGGAACCCCCTGTTCCCGATGCTTTAGAACGGTATCAGCCACAAAAGCATCTTGATAACTCTCATCAGCGCAGGTAACCAGCAAAGGCGGCTGACCACTAGTCCGTTCAGACCACAAATTTT
>JAMWDF010000210.1 GCA_023818865.1 Candidatus Omnitrophota bacterium | reverse complement strand
TGTATCAAACCCTTATAGCCAAGTGGCCCAAAGCTATCATTATGATGAATCACTACAACCGGCCCAATATTCACTCTGCCTCTCCTGATGACGGCACCTCCTGGAAATACGGAGTTCCCATTGATGTTATGAAATTCCCCGGTGGCGGGGGAAACGAAAACACCTCAGTGATTAACCGGTTGCATACCACCGGTTTTAATGCTAGGATTGTTAAGGCTCAGTGCCCCCACCGCTTTGATGTGTGGGAACCAGGCGGCACTCTTTGGCGAAGTGCGTCTTATCCGGAACTGGAGAACGACCCAACCCATTCCCTTCTTCACGGACTGTGGACCCTCGCTCTGGGCGGTGTTCCGTGGACAGCGTTAACCAATGTTTTGACCAAACACGGAAAACCTAATCCCCGAGTGATGACCGAATGGAAAAAAAGGCGGCCTTTTATCGGAGGGAAACCCTTAAGTTATTGCGGAATTCATTATTCTCAAGCCAGCCGCGATTTCTGGGGACGGGAAAATCCGAATGCTTACTACAGCGAGGTGTACGGCTTTTACGATGCGGCCGTGGAAGGCCATTTTCTCACTGACCTATTGCTTGATGCTCATTTAGCTGACTTATCCTACCTTCAGCGCTACCGAGTGGTCATTCTGCCCAATTCTGCCTGTCTTTCGGAAACCCAGGGAAAAGCTTTAACCGAGTTTGTTCAGTCTGGCGGAATACTAATTGCTAGTTTTGAAACTAGCCTTTATGACCAAGACGGGCAGAGAAGAAATGATTTTCTCCTCCGAGATGTTTTGGGAGTGAGTTATCAGGAGACTGTTCAGCTCACCCCTGGTCCATGGGGCAAAACGATTTATGACCCAGATAACCTACCGGAAGAAAAACCGATTGTCCGAGTAGAAAATAAGCACTTGCAGAAAAAGGTGGGGCTTACTGTTTTTTTTGGCGCCAACTATACCCGGGCAAAACTGCTGCCTGAAACTAAGGTACTGGCCAATATCGTCAGGCTGGAAAGGAAAGGACCTCTTTTCCCCTGGGAGGAACTGACGCAAGCAACAATAGACACACCTGCTGTTGTTTACCATTCATTCGGCAAGGGAAAGGCAATTTACTTTTCTCCGGAAGCCGGAAGAGGCTTTCTCCACTGGCCCCACCCTGAACTGCGGCGTCTTCTGGAAACTATGTTCGCTCTGGGAAACCCTGACATCATTGTCCGGGCACCAAAGGTAGTAGAGGTAACTGCCTTCCAGCAGAAGAACGACATCCTTACTATTCACTTAGTAAACTTACCGTGGGCAAGCAATCGGCCACCGGTGCCCCCAATTGCCATCCCGGTCATTGACGAAATTATTCCCATCACTGGAATTCAGGTTGAAATTAACACACCGGGAGATTGTCGCATCTTGTTGCCTCTTTCTCGGGAAAAACCTTTAGTAAAAAGAAAAGGTTCCCGACTCGTTATCACTGTGCCATCCTTGAAATACCACGAGGTAATTGTAGTGAGAAATTAACATGACCCGGAAAACATCTCCCCGGCCGCAAAAAATCGGACTGCCACCAGGCAGTCCAGTTTATTTCGGTCAAACCCCTCCCGGACCGACTGAGATTACCTACTTTCACTACACTTCAGAAGAAGTAGTAGAAGAAAAAATTAGTTCCCTGGCTGAAGTTTTCACCCGAGAGAAGAAAGAAGGAATAACGTGGCTGAACATAAATGGTTTTCAGAACGTGGAAGCCATCACTCAACTAACCCAGCATTATCAAATTCATCCGCTGGTTCTAGAAGATATCCTCACCGTAGACCAGCGTCCCCGGATGGAAGATTTCGAGCGGTATCTCTTCATTACTTTGAGAATGTTTTATCTCTCCGGTCAAAAAAAAGAAATCATTGATGAACAACTAAGCCTGATTCTGGGAGAAAATTATCTTCTTTCCTTTCAAGAAATTCCAGGGGATGTTTTTAACCCGGTGCGGGAAAGGTTGCGTTCAGGAAAAGGTCGGCTGCGAATGTTGGGAGCAGACTACCTGGCTTATTCCTTGATAGACGCGGTGGTGGATAACTATTTCTTGATTCTGGAGCATTTGGGTGAAAAGATTGAAGTAACTGAGAAACAATTGATTGAGGACCCCTCTCCGGAGAATCTCTCGGCTATTTTCCGGCTAAAACGAAATCTTATTTTCCTCAGACGTTCTATTTGGCCCCTGCGGGAAACAATCAACACCCTCCTTCGTTCAGAATCAAAATTACTCAGTCCCAGTACCCTCCTCTATTTCCGGGATGTTTATGACCATACCATTCAGGTAATTGAAACGTTGGAAACCCTTCGCGACATTCTCTCTGAGATGCTGGATATCTATCTTTCCAGCCAGTCTAATCGCCTAAATCAAATCATGAAGGTATTAACCATTATTGCCACTATTTTTATGCCCTTGACGTTTATCGCCGGTATTTACGGGATGAACTTTAGGTACATGCCGGAGTTAAATTCTGTCTGGGGTTACCCGGCGGTCCTTCTGTTGATGACTTTGGTGGCCGGTCTGATGCTGGTTTACTTCCGAAAACAGAAATGGCTCTAAAACACTGGTACTGTTTTTTCTGCTTTATCGGGATGGGATTTCTTTTTCCGATTATTTCGCAGGCTGATGTTTCCCTGAAACCATCAGGTTTTGTTAACGATTACGCCGGAATCCTTTCCGCGGAGGAAAAGGAACGACTGGAAACGTTGGCTAACGAGATAGAAAAGCGGACCACCGCTGAAGTAGCGGTGGTTATCATTAAGAGCCTGGATGGTCAAAACTTGGAAGATTATGCCAATGAAATCTTCAATACCTGGGGGATAGGCAAGAAGGGAAAAGATAACGGCGTGTTGATCCTGGTCAGCCTGGAGGAAAGAAAAATCAGAATAGAGGTTGGCTATGGACTGGAAGAGTTCTTAACTGATGGACGGTGCGGTGCCATCATTAGAGAAATTCTTGTCCCCTATTTCCGCCGCCAGGATTACGCTGGCGGGCTTTCTTCCGCCCTGAGCACTATTGAGGGGTTTATCTCAGGAAAGACTGAAAGAGAAGCCTTGCCAGTCTGGGAAAAAAGACACCGGCCACCGATTGGTTTTATCGCCCTGTGGCAAAGCTTCTGTTTAATTTTCGGCTGGGCGATCCTTGGTCTAGCTGGGTTAACTGTGATCGGCATTCTTATCGTGGGTTTGGATATCTCAGCAGTTATTACTCTTTCTCTGAATCATTCCTCAGGGGAATGGCTACTCCTTCTGGGATTGTTCGTTCCTTTTCTTACCATTTTCCTCATGGCGCCGGTAGCTGGTCTACTCCACGAGCGCTGGAGAAAAAAACTGAAAAAAGTCTATGGCTCCCGATGGAAAGACCACTGGCCAATCTGGTTAGGAAATCCCTCTTGGAGTTCCTCTGGGGGAGGTTTTGGGAGCGGCGGAGGTGGGTTTGGCGGAGGAAGCAGCGGCGGAGGTGGAGCCAGCGGCGGCTGGTAAGATGCCGGGGAAAAAACCGTTGTCTTAAGCGGAGTCTCTGGATAGGGAAAATCTTAACCAAATGCACTGATTGGACTACCTCTCTTTAGAGGAGGAGGCGATATGGAACGAAAGAAAGAAGAGAAGGCACTGGGGACCTTGGTTGATTGTCTTAAAGAATCACTGGGGGGGAAACTTGTCTCAGTAATAGTCTATGGGAGTTTTCTCACTGAAAACTATCAACCAGGAATTTCTGACATTAACCTGATAGTGGTTGTTTCCCAGGTCACAGCCGGTGAACTTTTTTCTCTGAGAAAGAAAATCAAGCGGCTCATCTGGAAACACGGTTTTAAGCCTTTTTTCTTTACTCCTGAATTTGTCAAGAGTTCCCTGGATACTTTTCCCCTGGAATGGGTGGAAATAAAAAATTGCCATCGGGTAATTTACGGAGAAAACCTGGTAGAAAAATTGCTGATTGACCGCGAAGACCTAAGACGCCAGTTAGAGCGGCAAATCAAACAGGATTATCT
>JAMWDF010000018.1 GCA_023818865.1 Candidatus Omnitrophota bacterium | reverse complement strand
TCTGGAATATCCGGCGCAAGACACTACCTCCTGGCCAGCCACAGATTACCAGGTTAGTCGCCAACCCCAAACAATTATTTTCCGGAGTTCTCCCAGAGCAGGGCTGGAAGTAGAAAAAAGGTATCACCTTGCTCCCGGTCGTTACACTCTCGGCTGCCAGATTACCTTAACTAACCACACCAGCCAGGACATTATTCTCAACAACTACCTTGTTCTGGGCGGAATAGTTAACCTGGCTGAAGAGATTAAAGACCGGGCTACCGCACTTGAGTTAAAGGCAGGCACCCCAGGTGGAGTAATTAAGAAACATCTATCTCCGCGGATCCAATCTGAGGATGGTAAAGAATGTTCTTGGGTGGGCTTACTTTCCCAATACCGGGTATTGTTGTTAAGACCAGAAAAAAGCGCGCCGTGGATATTAACCAGAAGCGGTCAGGAACTCGGTTTTGGCCTGCGCTACCCGGAGGTAATTATACCGGCAGGCGGAAATCGCCAGTTAGATTTTTCTCTTTACGCTGGACCATCCGACCATTTCATCCTCTCCCAAGAGATCAAGGAACCGGTTTTGGGCAATGGCTTTTTTGCCTCTATGGGCCGTTTCCTTTTCGCCGTTCTTCGGGGCATTCATCAGGTAATTCCCAACTGGGGCTGGTCAATCATTATTCTTACCCTTTTGGTAAAGGTAGCCTTTTATCCTTTGACAAGAGCCAGCCTCCACTCAATGAAGGAAATGCAGAGATTGCGTCCCTACATGAAGGACCTTCAGGATAAGTACCGGGACAATCCGCAACAAATGCAAAAAGAAATAATGAACCTTTATCGCGAGTATAAAATCAATCCCTTCAGTGGCTGTCTGCCTATGTTGGTTCAATTTCCCATTTTTATTGGTCTTTTTGTCTCTTTGAGAAATTCCATTTTCCTCAGAGGTGCACCCTTCATTCTCTGGATAACTGACCTTTCTCAGCCTGACTGTTTGTTCCGTATCTCTGGTTTCCCGGTTAATATCTTGCCTATCATTATGGCTGGCACCTCTTTCTGGCAGCAAAAGCTGATGCCTCAGGAGCCTTCCCAAAAAGGATTGGCTTTATTAATGCCGCTAATGTTTCTTTTCCTCTTTTACAATTTTTCCTCAGGTTTGCTTCTTTATTGGGTTACTATGAACCTGGCTGGCCTTCTGGAGCAATACCTGGTTACCCAAAAGACAAAGAAGTAACTGAAACTCAGAACTGGGCTATAAAACGGGAATGGATTTTTCTTGCGGTTTCTCTTACTAAGCGGTTACGGCCATTCTGAAGTTTTTCTACCAAATTTTTTGCCGCTTCCATCTGAGCTTCTTTGAGTGTGGTACCCCGACCAAGCCCAACATTTCTGCAGCCTTCAATTTTTACTTTCACTTTAAAAGTTCGTTGATGAGGCCGACCGGAAACTTTTTCCAACTGATAGGCAATCTTGCCTTGGAAGAGACTCCGGGCTACAGTAGCCGCAAGATTTTTGTAATCTATCAGGGGCTGGAGCTTCCGATTGAGGATAAACCTCTGAACAAAGGCTTTAGCCGCTCTCAGCCCGGAATCAAGATAAATGGCCCCGATGAGAGCCTCTACCAAATTGTCTCCACTCACTAAATGTCTTTCTCTTCCAGGGATGAATTCTTGAATTTTCAGTCTGGCTCCAACATCCCGAAGAAAACGCCGGTTGACATAACTTGATTTCAAGTTAGTCAGGTAAGCTTCGCCTGCCTGAGGAAAATCAAAAAACAGTTTCTCCCCAACAATTAGGTCCAACACCAGATCCCCAAGAAACTCCAACCGTTCATAAGAACAAACAGAATTACATACCGGGTGAGTAAGTGCCTGATTCAGAAGACGGCGATGGCGAAACCGATGCTTAATGATTTTTTCTAAGTCCTCCCCTGACGGCATAAAATCCCTCCTGTCAGTCCAAGCAAAATCAAAACAAAGGGAAAGATTCCGTGACGAACCACTAACGTTTTTCCACCCAACAACGGAACATTTTCCCGCAGATATCCAGGGAAAAAAATCACTCTCCCTTGTTTTTCTAGGATTTGGTTAACCCCTGTTTTCGGACTAACCACCCCGCTGATGCCAGTAAGAGCTGCCTGGACAAAAAATCGCCCTGTTTCTGCGGCCCGCAAAATGTTATGAGCGAAATGCTGGTAAGGACCTGCCGAACGAGAGAACCAGGAATCATTGGTGATAACAAAGGAGGCTTGACTTCCCCGGTTAACAAATTCCCAGGAGATCTCCGGAAAAATGTTTTCAAAGCAGATCAGGGCATTAATATAGGCTTTGCCCTGCTCAGTAGGAATTTCAAAGAGCACATAATCTTGCCCTGCCTGAAGGGCCGGTAAGTACCCGGCTATTTTCTTACAGATTCGCCTGACACAGGGATGCTTGTCTCCCAGGACAAATTCACCGTAAGGGACCAAATGAATTTTTCTGTACATCTGAACGCTCTCTGGTGAAATCAAATACGCAGTGTTATACAACTGTTCTCCCTGGCAGCTGATTCCTCCCAAAAGAATAGAACAGTGGTGGTGTTTTGCAATCATCTTGACTCGGTCCAAAGCCACTTGGTCTTCGTTCAAAACATCCGGATAGCTACTTTCCGGCCAGACGACCAGTTCCGCCTTTCCTTGGGTCAGTAACTTTTCTGTAGATCGGCAGTGAGCCTCAAGAATTTCCCGAGCAGGTAACCGAAGAAAAGAAGGCAAATTTTCCTGAACAACAAGAATTTTAAGATAGCCAGATACCGGTTGGTTACACCGCACCGATACCTGGCCGAGTATCACCAGCAAACTGATAAGAACAAGAATAACAGAGACGCTGGACAGATACTGTCGTTGCCATCCGAACGAAATCAGGAAGTTGGCTAACATAACTACATAAGAAATACCATAAACAGTTATGTAGCCAGCCAAAGGTAAAACAAAACGATTGGCGGACTGGGTTAACCCCAAAGCAAGCCAGGGAAAACCTGTGAGCAGATTAGCCATCAGAATTTCCAGAAAAAACCAACAGACCGAACCGAGAAATAGTCGCCCTGGCCCCCTTAAATTCTTCACCAGATAAAAAAAGACCCCCCAGAAAAAACCAAGGTACACTGACAAAAGCAAATAGATTGGTCCGGCTACTTTTACCAGCCAAGAAAGAACAAGGGAATAAAAGATAAAACCGGTCATCCATCCTCGAAAAAATTCCCCTCTAGAGGAAACAAGGGGCGTCAGAAAACAAGGAACAAACGCAACCATAGCCAGATACCATAAACGTCTGGGAGGAAACGAGAAATAGAGCAAGACCGCAGAAAGACAACTGGCCAGAAGACAAGGTAGAATTGATTGCCAACGGCTCTTACCGGGTAGAGGCATGCTTATTTTTTATAGTGACAACCTTCATAGAATAATGCTTGGCCTGCGCTGGTTCAATTAAAGCCAGAGAAAGGATAATGACTGGGTCACCTACCTCAAACAACCTGGCTGCCGCGCCGTTTATACAGACCGTTCCGGAACCACGGCGACCGGCAATCACATAGGTGAATACCCGAGCACCGTTATTCAGATTCAGAACATAAACCATTTCCCCTGGCAAAATTCCCGCCTTTTCAATATAGTTTTTGTCCAGGGTAATGCTCCCTTCATAATAGAGATTTCGCCGCGTAACTGTTGCCCCTCGAATTTTGCTCTTGCATAGAATAATTTGCATTATTTGCCTCACCTAAGATGACTGGTATCGCCTCCGGTCTAAGCCTCCGACTTCAGGTAAGCAGCAGATTATCAATCAGCCTTACCTTGCCTAATTTGACAGCCACTACAATTAAAACTCCTGGACCCACTTTCTTGACCGGACGAAGAGTTTGTAACTCTATTGCCGCCAGGTACTGAATCTTTATCTGAGGATAATTCTTTAAAAACTTCCTGGCCGCTAATATCAACTTTTTCGCCTGGGTGATTCCTTTTGATTTTACCATATCTTGGATGATTTTCAAGGACTGGTAAATAGCCGGAGCAATGGCTCTCTCTTTGGGAGAAAGAAAGACATTTCGCGAACTGCAAGCCAATCCACTTTTTTCCCGAACAGTCGGACAGCCAACAATAACAATAGGATAATTCAATTCCTCAACCATTTTTCTGATGATTATCAACTGCTGGGCATCTTTCCAGCCAAAATAGGCGAAATCCGGCTGAACAATGTTGAACAGTTTAGCCACGATTGTACACACCCCCCGGAAATGGCCTGGTCTGAACCGCCCTTCCCAAACCCGGCTTAAGGAAGGTATCTCTACCCAGGTATCGGCCTTGGGAACATACATCTCCTCAACCGACGGCGCAAAGACAACATCCACCTGTTCTCTTTTCAAAAGTTCACAGTCTGCGGAAAGAGATCTTGGGTAAACCGCGAAATCTTCTCTAGGGCCAAACTGAGTTGGATTGACAAAGATGCTAACGATGACAAACGAACATTCTCGGCAGGCTTGCTGAACAAGCGAGAGATGTCCCTGGTGAAGTGCGCCCATAGTGGGAACTAACCCAACCACCCTACCCTGTTTTCTGGCTTCTCTAACAGCTTCTCTCACCGCTTGGATAGTCACTAATACTTTCATTGGTTTCCCCTCTGAAGGAAAAGGCCTTTTTCCTTGGCGATATCAATTAGTCGCCGTTTCAAAAGCGGATGGATCCAGCCAGGGACGATTTCTAAAAGAGGATTGAGGACAAATGGTCTTTCCAATACCCGGATATGAGGAATTGTCAATTCCTTGCTCCTGATAACCTTATCTCCATAAAAAAGGATATCCAAGTCAATAGAACGCGCCTTACCTGGGAGATGGTCTGGTGGCCGTCCCAGTTTAATCTCCACCTTCTGAAGAAAACAGAGCAACTCAGTTGGAAGAAGGTTTGTTTCAGCCAACAAGACACCGTTTAGAAACCAGCCGCCAGTTACCCCCTCACTTGGCGCAGAAACGACAAATCTGGACATCCTTTTCACTTTCAACTTTCTCTGCACTAAACTAATGGCTTTTTTCACCAAGAGGGTCCGACTACCCAAGTTGCTGCCCATTCCGATTAGAACCTCGACCATTTTCTTACGAAAAGGCAAGGAATTTTCTTAAAAGGTCGTGGCTGCGAGAGTAATATCTCCTTAGTTGTGGCCTACCCTGAGAGGTGACAGCCAGAAAAATTCCCCACGGGTCAACTAGCGGCTCATCTGTCCGGAGAAAAGAATCAAAAATAACCAGCAGTTTCCAATTTTCACTCTGCACAGCCCTGAGCAAAGGCCCAAGCATCTCCGCGTCAAGAAATTCAAGACACTTTACCCAGGCAGCCGGGTTTTGTTCGGGAACAAGGGTGTAATCAATCCACCAAAGCGAACCGCTTTTCCGGCCAAAGGATACCTCTCGCCGAGGCTCAAAACCAAGAAAAAGAGCCAGCCCACCAAAACGCTCGCTCTGGGAAGAAAAACAGGCAAACACATTTTCTGGCCAACAAATACTTTGCTTCTCTCTGCCCATTCCCCAAAGCCACAGAAGATTAGCTAAGGGCTCCTGGAGGTCTTTTCGGACCAGGTTCACTGGGTGGCATTCCAAGGAGGTGGCAGAAAAATTTATTATCTCAACCAAAGGGCTGTATACTCTGCCCTGGGGAAGAAACGGTGCATACCTTTGCCCTGCCAAACTCCCTGGAGGAGGAAATTCTACCCGGGGAAAGAATCCGGAAAGAGAGATAATAGCCTCATTCTCCTGACAATGCCAGGTAAAAGCCACCCCACTTTCCTCACAGATGAACCGAAAAAGGAGTTCAGACTCCTGGGAGGAAAGACTGAGATGAGGATTGGTGACAATGCCCCGGTCCTGGGTAATAAACTTACCCAGAAATAG
The DNA here is from genome assembly GCA_023818865.1 of Candidatus Omnitrophota bacterium. Classification (GTDB taxonomy): domain Bacteria; phylum Ratteibacteria; class UBA8468; order B48-G9; family DSTR01; genus JAMWDF01. The sequence continues at coordinate 15,522 of JAMWDF010000018.1, read as the reverse complement.
GCTACTGGTAGACCTTACTGGTATATCCCTGGACAAACAGCGCAAGTAACTTTCTCCAGGGAAAAGATCTGCTTGTCCGTGCCAAAAATTAAAATATCCTTTTTCTGGCAGGGTGCCAAGATAAAGCCTTCCCCACATTCCCTCAGATATTAATCTCTGAAGATTTTCTTTGCGGGCAAACTCAAAAAGCAATTTACCATCAACCTTTCGCCGCAATAACTCGCCAAAACCACCTAAACTTATTACTATGGAAATCATGGAGCCAAAAGCAGAAAATTAATCAGCCATCATCTTTCTTTTCCCATCCGGGAAAAAAGTCTTTCCAGGCGTCGCAGAAAATATCCTGGCTGGAAACAGGCTTCTAATTCTGGGCCAGGTAATAGTTGATTCACCTGGTCGTTTTCTCTTAGGATGTCGTAAAAATCGCGTTTTTCTCTCAGAGATTTAAAAGCGCTTTTCTGCACTATTTCATAAGCAGCCATTCGCGGTAGGCCTTTTTCCACTAGCCGACTGAGAACAACCTGGGAGAAAATTAAGCCTCGGGTATGGTTCAGATTGCGCTTTATATTGTCCGGGAAAACCTCTAGCCCATTCACTATGGAAACCAACAGATTTAGAGCATAGTCCACCAGAATGGTAGTTTCTGGCAGAATTAGTCTTTCGGCTGATGAATGGCTGATATCTCTTTCATGCCAGAGAGATATGTTATCAAGCGCGACTGCCACATTTTTCTTAATCACCCTGGCCAATCCGCAAACCCTCTCTGCCAGGATTGGATTTCTTTTGTGAGGCATAGCGGATGAACCTTTCTGCCGTTGACCAAAAGGTTCAGCTAGTTCCCCCAGTTCTGTTTGCTGCAGCAACCTTACCTGAAGAGCTATCCTCTCGCTGCAAGCGCCGATCAACCCCAGGATACAAATGAAAAATGCGTGGCGGTCTCGAGCCACAACCTGGGTAGAAAAGGTTTCACTGGACAACCCGAGCCTCTTTAAGGCATATTCCTCTACTTCGGGTAAAATATTAGCATAGGTACCAACGGCCCCGGAAAGTTTTCCCGTACTAATTTCCGCTATTGCCTGTTCTAATCGGTTTTGGTGGCGTCTAACTTCTGCCCACCACCCGGCAAATTTGAATCCAAGGGTGATGGGTTCTGCGTGGACTCCATGAGTCCGACCAATTACTGGTAAATCCCGGTATTTCCAAGCCTTTTCTCTTAACGCCTCCTCTAATGCTTTCAGGTCTTTCTGGAGGAGCCAACCAGCCTCCCTAAGTTGTAAAGCCGTGGCGGTATCCACCACATCAGAAGAGGTCAGACCAAAATGAAAAAACCGTCCTTGTTCTCCAAGGTTCTCACACACTTGCTGGACAAAAGCAATCACATCATGCTGGGTTTCTTTCTCAATTTCAGCGATTCTTTCTAAATCAACTTTAGCCTGATCTTTGATGGCCGCCACAATGGGCTGCGGAACAACTCCGGCTTTCTGCCAACCCTCTAATGCCGCCAGTTCCACGGCTAGCCACTTTTGATACTTATTTTCCTCGCTCCAGATTGCCGCCATCTCCGGTCGCGTATACCTGGCTATCATTTCATGCTCTCCTGTTTATCTTTGCCTCTGTTTTGACCTAAATCTGAATAAGGTTTTCCATCTCCGCTTGCCAGCAATAGGCCAACGAAAAACAATATTCACCAGGAGGCTAACGGGTAAGAATCCATCTCCCAATAAGATACACCACCACCAGATAAAAAACAAACGCCGAGTAGAGAGCAAACCCGCGGATGAATTTGCAAAGGATAGCCAGCGTGACCACCAGCAAGAAAAAGCCAAAAAGGGACATCTTGTTTTGCTCCAACTGTCGCAGCAACTCGGATTTGACAGTGAAGACCAACTGCCGAGGCTGACCACAACAGTGGCAGTAGTTTGCTTCGCCTTTGTTTCTGCTTCCGCACTCAGGACATAACCATAAATTACCTTGGCTGATTTCATTCTCCCGATAGGCTACCTTAACCTTCTGAGCCAGCCAAGGTACTGGGTCAAGATGGTAAGCCTTTTGGTAGCACGCCAGCGCCCGGGTGTAATCCTTCTGCCGAAAGTAGAGGTCACCCAGCGCAGCATAGGCAGTGGCATTTTCTGGTTCTTGATTGACAACCTTTTGGAGAGATTGCATTTTCTTCAAGGTTGTTTTGGCCTCTTTTAGATTTTCCTGCCTCACCTCAAAAAACTTTAGTAATAGGTAACCGCCAGGAAGAAGAAGGATAGAGAAAACAGCAATTCGGGTAATGATTAGAACCAGGGCCACCAGGGCTAGAATGACCAATACCGTCAATTGAAACCAAGAAAATTCCCGCTCGGTTGCCTTGTCTATGATAATAAAATAGCACTCCACCGCAAGTATTACCAGGCAAAAACCAAGCATCATCCCAGAAAAAAAGCCGGCACCCCAATTAATCATTTCGCAAGCTCTGCCTATTTTTCTCCAAGGGCATTTTTCATCAATAAGACCACCTTTGCCTCTTCCCCGGGAAACACTTCTAGCCAGCAACCCGGTTCTTGGCGAAACCAGCTCAATTGTCTTCTAACTAACTGCTTGGTTTTCTGCTTGATGAGTCTTACCGCTTCTCTCACAGTCAGCTTTCCTCTTAAAACATCAAGTAGTTCTGCATAGCCAATAGGCGCTTTTTCCCGAAGGAAATTTTCGTGGCCTGCAATTTTCAGCCTGGCTACTTCCTCCAGCCAACCAATTTGAAGCATTTTTTCCACTCGTTGGTCCAGTTGCTGATATAACCAGGCCCTTGGCCGGTTAAGAATGAAATAGGTGACCTCTCCCAGGTCACCCAGAACAGGCCGGAGATTCTCTCGCTGAAGATAGCTCAGCGGCTGACCAGTGAGGAGATAAACTTCCAAGGCCCGCCGCAGACGAAAACGGTCATGAGGATGAATCTTTGTGCAAGCGACTGGATCTACCTCCCTTAGCTTTTGCCACATTTCCTCGGTGGAAAAACTTTCCAGCTGGCGGCGTAACTGACTCAAGTGTTCTTTTTTTTCCTCAGGCAGATGAAAAATTCCCTGGAGTAAGCATCTCAGGTAAAGGCCGCTACCCCCAACAATAATTGGGTATTTCTTCCGACTAAGAATTTCTCCAACAAGGAATAAGACCCGCTGAAAAAATTCATATACATCAAACGGCTCGCCAGGCTGGAGAAAATCAATGAGATGGTGCGGCACTTGTTCTCTCATCCACCGTGGAACCTTATCCGTGCCGATATCCAGACCGCAAAAGAATTGCCGGCTATCTGCGGAAATAATTTCTGCGGGGATTTCTCTGGCCAAGGCGAAACTTATGGCCGACTTTCCCACTCCAGTTGGACCACCAATTAAGAGAATTCTATGTTCCACACAGGAATTTTTACTTCTTTTTTCAAAACAACCTTCCCCGTTGCCCGGATTCTTTCTCCTTTTCCAGAAGACAACGGGCGTAGGCAACACTTTCTGTAACCACTGGGTCGTCACTGCGCAGAGTGCGACTTTTCAACCGCTCCCGGTCATAAAAGCGCCGCTTTCCTAAAAGAGGCAAGAAGCGAGCAGTGAAATCAGTGAAACTTTCTCCGTAAATATGATAGGAATCAATCATTTCGGTGTACTGTCCCAGGTGAACCGGATTACCTATTTTCTCAGAGACCCGGCGAGCAATCTCTCTTTGTAACTCTGTCAACCCGAAGAGATTCATAAAAGCCGCCCGATAGGCGTCTCGTGATCGCCAATGAGTATTCATCACCAAAGAATATTCTCCCTCTTCACTTTTCAGCAGTCGGCACCAAATCCTCTGAAGACAAGGGGGATCATCCGTCAACGGGTCAGTAAATGGTATCCAGGTAATCGCCTGAGCCCGTCGGGTGTAAGGAACAGCCGCCAGTTTTTCCACTAGGAGGTCAATCTGATTAACTTTCTTATCCGGGTTTTCCGGCAAAGAATAATTAAAGAGGCGGGAATGATAGGTATAAGTCCATTTACCCTCAGTCGGGTCAATCCAGTGGTCGTGGATTCCCAGAACAACTTCCTGACGGTACTTTTCCAAATCCTCCAACCCGCCAGGAAAACCCAGATGAATTCTTGGTTCGGCCAGAGGTTGGCGAACTACCAGGATGACAGTGGCATCCCGACTGGCTGGATCGGCCGCCCGGTCATACTCTGTCTTCACTGAAATTCCTTTCTTCCAGAGGGCCACCAGACTTTTTTCCCAGGTTTCGGCAATACTTTTACCTCGGATGAGCAAAACTGGTTGTCTCATTAGTCTCTCCATTTCAAGAAACGTTGGTTCTTTTACCTCTTTTTATCCAAGGTCGAGTGTTAAGAATATCATTTTTTGTCAGCCAAGCGCGGCGGGCAGTCGCTACCCCTAATTCCATATAAGATAGCATTGCCTGACTGTGGGCATCAGTTCCAATAGCCAGGGGGACACCTAAACTTTTGGCTCGAGCCGCGTTGACATCATTAAGGTCAAGACGGTCAAAATAAGCGTTGATTTCTAAAGCGACTGACCTCTCTGCTGCCCGCTCCATCACTTTTTCCAGGTCAATTTGATAACCGCTCCGCCCGGTGAGCAACCGGCCGGTGGGATGAGCAATAATATCTACTAATGGATGCTCAATAGCCGCAATCACCCGCTCAGTTACGTTCTTAGAGAAACCCTGGTGAATGGCCGCAATGACTACGTCCAATCGGGAGAGAAGCCAATCAGGATAATCAAGTTTCCCATCAGGAAGGATATCCACCTCAGCTGCCTTAAGGAGCCAAACATCAGGGAATTCCCGTTGCACCTGGTCTATTTCTTCCAACTTCTTCATCAAGTCATCTGAAGTTAAACCGTGGGCGTACTTGACTGAAACAGAATGGTCAGCAATCGCTAACCATTTGTAGCCTCTTTTCCTGGCTGCTTCCGCCAGACCTCTTAGGTCATCTTTGCCGTCTGAGTAATGGGAATGAACGTGGAAATCCCCTTGAATATCAGACATGGTTATAAGCTGTGGCAACTCTTGCTTCAGGGCGGCTTCAATCTCCCCCCGGTCTTCCCTCAATTCCGGCGGTATGAATGGCAGCCGGAGGTTCCGATACACTTCTTCTTCAGTTTTTCCACCCACCCGTTTCTGGCCACGAAACACTCCGTATTCGTTGATTTTATACCCGGAGGAAACCGCCAGGCTGCGCAACTTAATGTTGTGGGCTTTTGATCCCGTGAAGTACTGCAAGGCGGCCCCGTAAGAATCTTCTGCAACCACCCGAAGGTCAACCTGGAGACCCTCAGGGGCAATTCTTACTGAGGCTTTAGTTTCTCCTCTGGCGATTACCTCCTGGACTCCTGGCAAATGAGTGAACTTTTCTATGATTAAATTAAGGTCTCTACCGGTCGCCAGGATATCTATGTCCCCAACCGTTTCTTTGAATCTCCTAAGAGAACCAGCTGGAGAAATCTGACTGCTACTGCCTGAAAGCATTTCCACCATCCGGCGAACGATTGTCAAGGCTGGCCCAAGAGGGATTCTCGCCTGACCCTGGCGGTAAACTTGCAGTCCTTTCCTCAAATTTTCTACCTTCTTGCGCCCAAACCCAGGTAAAGCCTCCAGGCGGCCTGAATTCAGTTCTCTCTCCAGGTCCTCAAGGGAATTCACCTGGAGTTTCTTATGAAGCAAGGAAACAGTTTTGGGTCCCATCCCTGGTATTTGGAGCAAAGCCAGCAATCCAGGAGAAAGGCCGGAAAGTGCTTCTTGGTACTTAGCCATCTTTCCGGTGGCGAGATATTCTTCAATCTTCTCTGCCATCGCCGGTCCAATACCCTGGATCTCCGTCAGTTTTCCTTGCTGGAGCAGTACTCTTATATCCTCAGAAAGTTCACTCAAAACCCGGGCAGCCTGACGATAAGCATTGACCCGAAAAGGATTTTCTCCTTTTATCTCCAGAGCATCCGCTATCTGTTGAAAAAGACTGGCAATCTCCTCGTTCTTATTCATCCTGTCTTCGTCCCACTGGGCAGAGGTAAAGCACCACCGGTATTATGCCCAAACAGCTCTGGACTCTGGAGTCTTCAAAGGCACCAATCATCACTGTTCCTAGACCAAGGTTAGCTGCTTGCAAGTGAATGTTCTGTCCACAGTGTCCAGCCTCCATAAAGATATATCGCCACCCTCTTTCTCCATATCTGGCGGTAGTTCGTTCCGGAGTAGCAGCAATAACAATCGTAGCTGGAGCTTCTTTGACCATTTTCTGACCGTAAGCCGCCTCAGCCAGTTTATTTCTGATGTCCCCTGGTTGAAGAAGAATAACCGAATGAGACTGAACTTGGTAAGCGTAAATTCCAGGCTCCAGAAGTTCCACCTGTCCGCTAACGAGATAAAGGTCAAGGGGATAAGTAGCTCCAGCTGAAGGAGCAGTTCTCCCACCCCAACTGGTTGTCTGTCCATCAGCGGCCCAGAGCAGTTCGCTAATTTCTTCAAGAGTCAGGGATTTTGCTTCATAGAGGCGGATCGATCGTCTTTGATTTAGCAGTTCGTTGAGGAAAACCTTTTGCTGCAGACGAGGCTGGGGTAGAGATTTCCTGGTCATGTTACCTCCAGTTAGTCCTTTCTTATCAATCCCTTACCGTTCCAACCAACATTCCTGTTGGTCAAACGTTTACTTCTTCCTGTGAATAATTTTGCCATAGACAGGCCCCGGGAGCAATAAGAAGAAAATGCCTAATAGGGGAAAACAGAGCGGCCAAGAATAAGTTCAGTTATTTAGTAGCAGCCACAGGCCGACTTCAGGCTCTTCGTCTTTGAGGTAATCCACTAGGCGGTACATTTCCTCTTCGGAAGGGAGAAGAATCGATTCTCTAACATATCTGGTTTCTAATATTGGCCTAAAGTGCCAAGCAGAGAAAAATGAAATTAGCCCGATGAATACGACGATAAGAGCCCCGGCAAAAGCAAGGACCATTCTGACTCGTCTAACTGGCCCCACCGCCTCATTCAGTTTCTTGAAGGATTGTTCCCAGTATTCCTTAGAAACAGTTGGCAGCTGGTCCTGATAAACTGCCTGCAATATGCTCTTTACTTCCTTAAGTAGATTTTGGCATTCTGAACATCTACTCAGATGCTCCTGGACCTGAACAGGCAACTCTTCGGCCTTAGCCACCTGTTCAATTAACAGCCTTTTCATCTTTTCGCAGTTCATTGGCGAACACTCCTCTTTCTTTCAATCCTTTCCGAATCTTCATGACACTCTGAAAAAAAGTCGCCTTTACTGTGCCTACGCGGGAATGCGTAATCCTGGCAATTTCATCGTAAGGCAGTTCCTCGTAAACCCGCAGAATAAAAACGGTCTTTTGCTTTTCAGTGAGTTTTTCCATCTCTTGTCTTACCATTGCTATCATTTTTTCCTGTTGCAACCAATGTTCTCCGTTAAACCCGGCACTCTTAGCATGGTAATTTTCTCCATATTCAATTTTCTTCTCTCTACTCCTTTTTCTCAAGACATCGTAGCAACGATTGGTAACAATTCGGTAAAGCCAAGTAGAAACTTTGGCTCTCCCCCGGAAGTTATTTCTCTTCCGGAAAGCCCGGAGAAAGCTTTCTTGAACCACATCTAACGCGTCAGTCTGGTTCCGGAGTAAGCGATAAGCAACCGCAAACAACCGGGGTGCAAACTCCTGGTAGCAGTTTTCAAAGTCTATTTGTTCTTTTGCCTTTTGGACGCTGGACATTATCTTTCTGTTTAGCCAAGAAAGTCATTGGCTATTCTTTTTTATAGAGCCCAGGTCTTTTAACACCTTCTGTTCCTCTTAATCTACCGGGGCGGTCTTTAAAACTTGAAACTGTGATGCTTGTATGATAACATTAAACAACAAGAAGAACCTAACGCCTAACAAGTGAAAAAAGGGGTAAGCATATGGCCAAACGCAAGAAATCAGTGCTAAAGAAACAGCGTCAGATAGCTAAAAGAACCGCCAAAAACAAGAGCGTTCGTTCCCGGCTAAAAACGCTGGCGAAAAAGGTTCGTCTGACAGCCAAACTCGGACAGTCTGAAGCAAAAGGACATCTTTCTGTTGCTTCTTCGGAATTAGATAGGGCAGCTGCTCACGGTATCATTCACTGGCGAACAGCCGCTAGGAAGCGAGGCCGGCTGCAGCGCTGGGTAAACAAGTTCATTTCTCAACCCAGTAAGTAGGCAAGAAAAATCTCCAGTCCTGCTTCTGGTGTCAGCCGGCCGGTCTTTAAAGAAAGATCTAGCTGATGCAACCGAAACCATTGGCGGTGAAGAAGCTGGATATCTGAAGGCTGGCTCAAATATTTTTTCCGGAGATGAATTTCCACCGCACTTATAAGCAAGGGGAAGGATTCCCCTTTTTTTTCTAAACAGGCTTGAAAAAGTCTCAAGGCCTCACTGCTGGTTAGTCTCCGACCGCTATAAACTGCCTGAAACAAGGCGACTTCGGGAGTTTTTTCCTTATATTCTTCCAGAGAGATGAAAAACTGATTCAGCCTGATACTGGCCGCTGTACCAATCATAATCACCTGGAGATGTTCAAACGATTTAGAAAGATAATCAAGTAATCCAGCCCATTCACTCTTCTTGATAGCCTCTATATTTCTCACAATGACCAGCCGTTTGGGAGAAAGCAAGGGAAAGTATTCTAGTTCCTGAATGAGTCTGGAGACATCCACAGCGTCGGCATAGAGAACTACCCGATCAACGTCTTGAATCTGAAATCGCTCAATCGTTTCCTGAATAGTCCGGTCGGCTAGTTCAGGATTACCAAGAATAACCTGGCAAGACTGGGAAAAAGCAGACATATTTCACCTAAGAAGGAACACAATCCGGTTAGCCAGCCGCTGACTGATTTCCTCAAGAATCGTCTCTTCAACATAGGCTCGTCGGAGAGATAGGGGTAAAGATTCTTCGATGACCTTGCTGGCAGTGCCTTTCCCCGGAGCTGTAATCTCAACTTCCGCGGCAATTTTTACAGAAGCAATAAGGATTTTCTTACTATCGTCCGGGGAGAAGAAAATAGGTCGCCGCTCGCCACTTACCAACCGCACCTTAACAATTGCATCGGCTTGGCTCGCTGACCCAACCAGGGTTAAGCCAGGGAACCTAACAATGGCTTTTCTTACCTCATCTGTCAAGAAAATTTCCATCTGGGCATATTGAGTAAGATTTTCAATCTGACAGACATAAATTGCCCTTTGCCCGGGTGAAAAAAAGTGATAGGCACACCCCGAGGCAAAAAGTAGACTGAGGCTAAGGCCCAATTTTTTTCTGAGCCCGCCCAGCCCAGGGAGAATCGGGAAACTGTTGAATAAGTTTCTCATAGAGAATCAAGGCGGCTTGTTTTTTACCGCTCCTTTCGTAGAAAGTCGCTGTATCAAACAATTTTTTCGCTGCCTTTTCACTCACCGCCTCCTGGAGGTTCTTTGCCTGATTAGCTAGGGGATGATTGGGGTGAGCAGAAATGAACTCCGATATTTCCAGCTGGACTCTAGTATATCTTGCCAGGTCGGTGCTCACCTCCGGAATAGCCAGATATTCAATCTCAATCCGGCGATATTTTGCTCGTTCGGCCGCTTTGGTATTAGGGAAATCGCGAATAACCTTTTCTAAGGTAGATTTAGCCTGGTCGTACTGCTTCAGCTGGAGATAAAATTCCGCCAGTCGGTAACATTGCTCGGCCACTTGCTCCCCAAATGGGTTGTTGGCTATTACTTGCTCCAGCTTCTTAGTTCGGTAGTCCTCTCCGCGAAGTAAATCAAAGATTCGGCTGGCTCTGGAGTTTAAAATTCTGTTGGCAATCTCAGTCTGACGTTCTAACGCCGTTTTTACTAAGTCTGAGGTTGGATATTCAGTAAGCAGTTGTTGGTAATATTCAAAAGCCTTGTCCAGATTTCCACTGCGCTCAAATATTTCTGCCAGGGAAAGGCAAGAACGGGGCGCGTATTCCGACTGGGGAAAGTGTTTAAGGAGTTTGCGATGTTCCCGAATAGCTTGTTCCGTATGTCCAGCTTTTCGTTCCGCTTCAGCCAGTTCAAACTGCTCTTTGGCTGTTTCCTTAACAGCAAACTTCGGGTTAATCCACCGACCAGTCTGCGGTGTCCATTCCCAGTAAGCTCGGATGAACCCTGGCAAAATGAGCCAGACGAGCAGACTCATCCTAACCAATTGGGTTTGTCTCATAGCTTATTTTCCCACAGAAAGTCTGAAGAAGTCAACCGCTATCAAAACAGACCTTTTCCATTTCCAGATAATTTTCGCCTTGCTGAATATCCACTCGAATTGGCACGGAAAGAGGTAAGGTTTTTTCCATTAGCCGCTTGATATCTGGAAGGTATTTTTCTTCCTCGGGGAAAATTTCAAAGACAAGCTCATCGTGAATCTGGAGTAAGAGACGACTTCTTAGAGAGTGCTGACGGAAGAAATTGTAGATGTGGACCATAGCCACTTTTATTACCTCGGCCGCAGTACTCTGAATTGGCATATTGATTGCAGCCCGCCGACCAAATTCTTGTCTCTGGCGCTCATTACTGTCGATCTCAGGCAGGTAACGCCGCCGGCCCAAAAAGCTGGTAACATAGCCATTTTTCCTGGCTGTTTCCACTACCTGTTCTATGTAGGCCGCCACCCCAGAAAAGGTAGCAAAATATTTCCGAATAAATTCCTGAGCCTCTTCTACCGGAATATTCAGCTGGTTAGCCAATCCATAGGCACTCATTCCGTAGATGATGCCAAAGTTTATTGTTTTGGCCAGCCTCCGAAGGTCATTATCAGTCCCCTGAAGATTTTCGGGGGAAAAAAGGCCCCCTGAATTGAATAGCCGCTCAGCTGTCTCTTGGTGAATATCTTGATTTCTTACAAAAGCATCAACCAGTCCAGGGTCTTGACTGAAGTGAGCTAGAATGCGCAATTCAATCTGATTGTAATCAAAAGAGAATAATCTGGCCGGGGGCGTTGGTTTGAAAGCTTTCCGGATTAAGCCTCCCTTAGCCGTGCGAATAGGAAGATTCTGAAGATTGGGCTGGCTGCAACTCAGCCGGCCGGTGGCTGTCGCTAATTGATTAAAGCAGGGATGAATCCGGCCGGTCTTAGCATCAACATAATTCAACAAACCTTCAATATAGGTGCTTCTTAACTTAAAAAATTCACGATATTCAAGCATCAAAGCCGGGAGAGGATGTTCACTAGCTAATTGCTGGAGAACAGCGGTATCAGTTGAGTGCCCGGTTTTTGTCTTTCTTTTAGGAGAAAGACGCAATTTCTCAAAGAGAATTCTACCAAGTTGCTGAGAGGAATTAAGGTTAAAAGTTTCCCCAGCCGCCTGGTAAATTTTTTCTTCCAAGAGCTGCAAAGAAGCAGACATTTTCAGGTTAAGCGCCTGAAGATACTCAGTGTCCACCAATATACCGTTTGTTTCCATCCAGACCAGGACCGGCACGAGAGGCATTTCCACTTCATAAAACAATTTTTCTATACCCTGCTGGCTAATAAGCTTTTCGTAGGCTTCCTTTAAGGCTGAGAACCCAGTGACCGGTATAACCTGCCCGGTCAGATGCTGGGCCAGGGCAAAATCAAAGACCAGCCCAGCCATTTCCACCCCCAACTTCGCCAGTTTTACTGCCTTTTCCTTAAGATGGTAGCCCCACTTACCAATTTTCTCATCAGAGAGACGAGAACTGAACTTTTCAGGATGTCTTAGGATCTCAGAGAATCTGACAACAGCACCATCAGAAAAACCTATTTGGTCAACTTCACCTTCCTCCAGTTGTTCTCCAGAAAAATAAATACTAAACTGCTCCGCCAGCTTCTTCAATTCCAACCGGTGGCATATCTGCCACAATAGGTCTTTCCGCGGGGGCCTTCGGGCAAAATCATCCAGGGTAAAGGTTACAGGAACATCGTCCCTTAAAACAACGAGTGTCTTACTTAGTAGCGCCGACTGATAGCCAGCCCGCAATTTCTCTCTAACACTGGGCGGATTGACCTGTTCCAGTTTATCGTAAATCTCCTCAAGAGACTTGAATTCTTTCAAGAGCTTAAGCGCAGTCTTATCTCCGATTCCCCGCACCCCCGGAATATGATCAGAAGGGTCTCCGGCCAGGGCCAGAAAATCAATTATCTGCTTTGGAGCAATCCCAAAATTTTTCTCTAACCAGCCAAGGTCTCTTCTTTCTTCTTTGATCGGGTTAATTACCAGTGCCTGCGAAGACAGCAGCTGAAGAATATCTTTGTCGCTGGAAAATATGGTAACCTGGTGCCCGAGGGAAGTGGCAATCTTGGTTACAGTAGCGATAATATCATCGGCTTCAAAATCCTCCTTCTCCAAGACTCTCAGCCCAATTGCCTCAGACAGGTCCCTTATCACTGGGAGCTGAAGCGAAAGTTCTTCTGGCATTGGCGGACGCTGGGCTTTATAGTCCAAAAACAGCCGAGTGCGAAAAGTTGGCTTTTTCACATCAAAAGCCACTGCTCCATATTCCAGCTGATAAGTTCGGAGTATTTTCAGCAGGGAATTGGCAAACCCATAAACGGCATTCACCGGCTGGCCAGTGGAAGTAGTCAAGCGTGGGAGAGCATAATAATTGCGGTAGGCTAAAGCAGTACCGTCAATAATGAAGATTTCAGCCATACGTGATCACTGAGCGGCTACCCGCTGACCAGAACCTTTTTTCAAAACGCACAGTTCCACTTCCAGGTTTACCCAGTATGGCTTATCCCGGTGCCGCTTCATCTGAAAACTGGGGAAATAAATTAATTTTTGGCTCTCAATATACTTCAAGAGATTACAGGCAGCCTCCAAAGTGAGTTCTTCCACTACCAACCGGATTCGCTCCACGGTTGCCTCTTGATGAGTCAATGAGGGTAAAGGTTTTACCTCTCTAACATTGTCTCTTACCCCAGTAGCACTGATTGCTTCGCTGAGGAAACCGATTAAGGAAAAGTTCTCCGGGCTATAGTTTACTTGTTCCTCCTGACGTTTTTCTACTCGCTCTTTATACTCCTGGCTTAACTTCTCCAGCGTTTTTAAGTCCCTTTCCTTCCGGGTTAGGGACTCCTGTAAAGAACGCATCTGCCTTCGGCCTGGGAAAAAAACAAACTGATAGTAGAAAATCAAAACCGCTATTCCTAATAACATGAGAAGCTGCCTAGGGGTAAGTTTCATGGTAGTTTTACTGAAAGGTTGAAACTAACTTTCTTATCCTGGCCAAAAGAAATATCTCCGACGGTAGTGGAGGCAAAATCAACTGAACGGCTTAGCGATACCTGAAGGGCTTCCAGTTGGGCGAGACTGTCAAGCCGACCAGAAATAAAAAGTGAAGAGCGGCCACTGAGAATAAAATGGCTAATTTCCAGAGAAGGAACAAGGCTGTCAGGAACTGCCCGCACGAAAGCAGTCAGTACCTCTAAAACAGAACGGCGCACAGATAGTTGGCCGCCTGGCTGACCTATTTCCCGAATTTTTTCCCTCATCTGGACTACCGGGTCAATAATTCGTTTCACCTCCGGGCAATTTTGAACGAATAATCCTTTCATTGTTTCATTCATAGTCTCAACCTGCTTAGAAAGTTCCGGGATCTGAAAATGCGGAATAGTCATTGCCAATAGACACAACAAGAATATCATCCCAGCCAGGAAATCTTTCGGTTCTAATCTGGCGGAAAAAGGAGCTAAAGCAGTTAACCTTAACCAGGGGACGCGGCCGCGATAGATACCGGGTAATTCCATTAACCAGTATCCACCAACCTGCTGATAGAGTTCACTCTCCATTGGCCAGCAATTTTCTTTTCCCGCTACTTCCTTGTCCATTTTGCCAATCCAGTAACAAGGCAGATTGCGTTCCTGTCTCAGGCTAGAGAGAAAATCGTTGATAGCTGACGCTTCCCTACCACAAAAAGAAAAGGAATTGACCAGTCTTCCTGCCTGGACTAGGTTGGTTAAGAAATACCCATCGGTAGCCATAGTTACCCAGCAGTCAAGCTGGGGCAGTAAACTCCTGGTGTGAAAATGGAGAAGAAGGAAATCGGCGCAAACCAAAAGTTTGAAACCTAGTTTTCGCTTCAAGTCTAACCAAGGTTGAAGAAGTTTCCGCTCAACCGAAATCACCAAAACTTCAGATTCCGCTTTAGTCCTTGAGACGAAAAACCACTGGTGAAGGTATTCACCGGGAGCCAAGGGAAGTAAATCTTCCAGTTCCACTGGCAGAGCCAGTCTGATGGCGGCCGGCCGGCTGAAAGGGAATTTCACCAGCCTAACGGAAACTAACGGCCGGGCTAGAATTAAATAAAGGTAGGCTGGCCGGGTTTGAAGAAGAATGGATTCCAGTTGCTCAGCTGTTACTCTTCTGATTTCTCCCGGAGCAACAGCGACAACCGTCTCTTCCGGGAAAAGATAACCAGTGACTTTTCTCATATCGGTTCCCCACCAATAACTCTAACTTCCTCAGTTTTGCTAAGGAACGTTCGCCTCTTGTCGGTAAGACCACTAACTGTTTTCACCTCGGTGATAACAGAAAAATATCCGCTCCGGAAAACCGTCAAACCCCGGTTAGCCAGAAAAACATTCCGGTTGATTCGCATCAGGTACGCTTCCTCCAAAGGGCCTATTTCCCTTTGCGCCAAGATCTCATTTACCTCCGGTTCGGTAAAACCCATAGCCCGGAGTATTACCGGATGGCAAGTGTTAATGTTTATTTTACTATCAGTTACCACAGTCACCAAATTGAGAAGTCCTGGTTTCTCCTCATTCCCTTCAAGAACGCTTTTTTCAAAACCTTTTATCAAGGATATCTCTCTGGCAGAAAAGAGAGCCTGGTTGGCAGCCATATAAGAAGGCGTCAGATTGCGGTAATAAGTGCTTTCCGCCCCGAAGACTCTGGGAAATTCGTCTTCATCTATCCAATCCAGCAGGCAATCCAATAAATTATGACTAAGACCGAGAACAACCAATAACCTTTCCCCTATGTCTTTTAACTGAGTATTTACCTTCCCTTCAGCCTGAAGGATACCATTCAGGTTGATTTTCCCGGATTCGTCTTCAATATTTAGCTTGATTTCCCCGCCACTCACTTGAAAGATTCGCTCTTGGTGCCATGGTTCAGCGAGCCAGTCATAGTTATTCTTATCAGCCTTTAAGATTTCCTGAGCAATTGCCACGCCGGTTCGCACCAGCATTGCTGCTTGGGCTTGATCTATCTGCCACCTAATTCTGGCAAGTCGCCGTTGACAGTAACGGTGAAATTGAAGAGTTAGAGCCGTAAGCCCCAAGATAAAAGTCAGGGTAAAAAGAAGGACGAAACCCTTTTTTTGGTCATTCATGACTGATGCCGACGGGAAAAGTGATTTCCTCATCATTAATCAATATTGTCAAAAGAATCGCCACCGGAAGTTTCTCTTTGTCCCAATTCTGATACCATTCAGTGCCGTCAAAATAAGAAAAACTACCTTCCTGGATGTCGGTGAGGACAGGAAAAGAAAAATGACCACCAAAAAGAAGGTTATCTTCT
>JAMWDF010000209.1 GCA_023818865.1 Candidatus Omnitrophota bacterium | reverse complement strand
TAGCCCAGAAGAAAGAAGTTCCCCAGAAAGAAGTCCCACCGAAGAAAGAAGTTTCTGGAGTAGACCGACGTGGTATCAAGAAGGACCAACTTATCCAGTTGCTTAAATCAGCCAGAGAACAGCGAATTAAAGCTGCGCAACAAACAAGATTAGCTCTCACCGCAGTTAAACGGGTCGTTCCGAAGGAAGTTAGACCGATTGTTGAAGAAAGAAAAATTCTTCGTCGGCTCGCTGCCACCGAGCAAACGAGGCAGCGGTTATGGCGAAAACAGCGGTTGATTGAAGGCATCAAGTTGCGGAAAGAAAAGCAACAGATAGCCAGAAGAATCCCTGTTACCGCCGAGTTAGTTCTAAGAAAGCCTGGACTGGTGGCGGCCAGGCCGAAAATAATTACACCTCCAGGGAGGCCAGTAGAGACAGGGATACCTGGCAACTTAAGGAGGCAAATAAATTTCCTTAAGTCGGTTGCCCGTCAACAACAGTCCCAGGCTGAAGAAAAGACCAGGAATTTCCAGCAGCTACCCCAGAAAATCCGCCAGACACTCACCAGAATAAGGCCAGAAGCGAAACCACCGATTCCTCCCGCTCAGCTAGTGGTTAAGCCCAAACCAATAATCAGTCCTGAGGTGAAGAAACACCTCGCTGAACTAAGCAGCCTGACAACAAAGATTCAGGGAGAAGGTAGTCAGCAGGTAATTTCTGCGGGAAAAACCTTTACACAACTTTTGTCCCAGCTTAAGAAGAAACCTTTGACAGCGAAACCTTTGCCAGGAAGAGCGCTGCCGGTAGAGCGTCGGGCAAAAGCGGTATCTGTTTACAAGCCAAGAGTTTCCTGGGGAACGCTGATAAGAAGAAACGCCTTTAAGTTAGTATTTCTCCTGTTGCTCTTGGCCTGGCTTGGGGAAGTTGCCTATTTTACCCTGCGGACCAAGTCAGCCGATAAGCTCTTTGAGGAAATTACCGGGGCTGCCAGGGAAGAGGCTAAACCAGGGGAAGCAGCCAAGCCAATAGCTGAAAAAGCTCCGGTAGACATTACCTTCAAAACCGCCAAAGTGGAAATTGAAGGCCGTCGGGACCCTTTTTCACCTGGAGTGCTAAGAATGGAGGTGATCAGGCGCCCTTCGCCAACCCAAATTGCTCTGGCTAAGTCCCTGGAGGTGATTTCTATCCTCAGGAGCACACCCACAGTCGTAACTGGCCTACCTAAAGAAAAACCAGTAGTTCCGAGAACATCTCCTGTGCCGCAACTTACTCCGCCTCCCAAGCCTGAACTGCCTTCTCCTGGTCAGCCGCAGCTACCAGTGGCGGCCAGAGTAACCTCAGAGCGTTTATCTCCAGTTCCAGAGGTATCGGTGCCAGTTGTTTCTCCCTTAGTTATTCCTGAACGTAAATGCAATTTGGTCTATCGGGGCCGGATGGTAATGGAGGGGATTGAATACTTCTTCCTTGAAGGAGAAAAAAGAACCTACCGGGCTACCCTTGGTGAAGAAATAGAAGGTTACCGATTGCTAAAAAAGGATCAGGATAAACTTTACCTGTCTAAGGATGGTCATATTTATGAAATGGGAACAAAGTAGGATAAGGGAAAAGCAGAGGCAGTGGAGTTGACTTGGCCAGCCTCAGGTTGGTATAATTAAAATGGGGAAAGGATGAGGAAAGTAAAAATAGGTAGAAGGCTACTCGGAACACTGCTGTTGGCCGCAGTCTTGATTGGAGGAGAGCTTTGGGCCGGCGAAAAAAGTCCTGATGAACTTTTTCAGCAAGCGCGGAATCTCTATACTCGGCGACAGTACCAAGAGGCGATTACCGCTTTTGAGACCCTACAACAGGTGGCTCCTGAATACCGTAGGCGGGAGGTAGAGGTGTACCTGCGCTCGGCTAAACAGAGGTTAGTTCCAAGGAAACCGGGAGCTACCTATGGGTTGAAAGAGGAAAAGGTGCCCCTGGTTGAAGTGAAAAGAGAAGGTGAGTTTGAAGTTCTGGCCAGGGAAGCCGAAAGAGTTCTCCTGGATACTTCAAGTTATCTTGATAATCTGAAGCGGCAGAAAATAGTTTCTGAATTCAGGTTGGTAGATGCTTACTCTAACCTGAAACTTGCCCGGGAAGCCTATGAAAACAAGAGGTATACTGAGGCAGTCCGGCTAGCCAACAAAGCGCGGTTTATTGGAGAGTTGCTGGTGGAAGGGGCCCAAAAGGAACAGCAGCCACTTTTGGGAGAAATCGGGAGTATTCCAGTAACGCTGAATCTCACCGATGCTGATCTGGAGCAAACCTTGAAATTGATTTACGAACTAACCGGAGCCAATATCATTCTTTCGCGAGGGGTGAGCGGTCGGGTAACCCTCAATGTGAAAGGTTTACCTTTACAACAGGTACTCAATTTAATCTGCGAAGCCAATGGTCTACGGTATGTAGAAGAAGATAAGGTAATAAAAGTAATGACGGTGGTTGAGTACCAGCAACGGCCCGACGTTCAGCGGGTAATGAACCGAAGGGTTTTTAGCGTACTTTACGGGGATGGTCAGGCAATTGCCAAAGCGTTGAAAGAAACCTTCAAGTTGGAGTCAATCGTTTTTGAACCAAGGACAAACTCCATCGTTGTTGATGTTGCCAATCCCGCCCAGGCTCAGCAACTGGCCGATGTCATTTCCTCTCTGGATACGCCTATTTCTCAGGTCTTGCTGGAGGCAAAGATTATTTCCATCTCTGGCTCTGAGGATGATATGTTCGGCATTGACTGGTTGATTAGTTCTCGGCTAATCACCAGTCTTGGTACTCCTACTACCATCACCGGACCAAGGTTTGGCGGAGATGTTACTTTTACTCCAGGTGTGACCAATACATTGCCAGGGGGGTTTTCGTTTGGAATAACCAATAGCGAAGTAAACAGCCTGATTACTGCTTTGACGACCAAAGGTCAAGTAAAACTGGTCCAGGCTCCCAAAATAATGTGTCTTAATGGAACTAATGCCATTATCAGTGTCACGCAGAATTACCCCTATATCATTCCTGAGTATGAGGAAATTTATAACGACCAGGGAGTGCGGACTGGTACCAGACAAACGGTGAACACTTATGAAGAAGAGGTCGGCACAGAATTTGTAGTCACCCCGGTAATCCTGCGGAACCGAAATGTTTTTCTTAACCTTCAGATTTACGATTCTCGCCTGGTGGAAATAAAGAAGCTTTCCGCGGTGGCGGCTAACCTTCGTTATGAGACAGAACAACCTATTATTTCTAGCCGGGAAACCAGCCAGAATGTGACCTTGTTTGATGGTCAAACCTTGGTGATTGGCGGAATGATTCAGGAGAGAAAAGAATTTTCCCAGACGGCGATTCCATTTGTTCACAAGATTCCTCTGCTTGGGTATCTCTTCAAGAAACCCAAATATACTTCTACCCGGGATGAACTGCTTCTTTTTCTCACTCCAAGAGTCGTAACCACCTTTGAAGAAGCCCAGGCAGTCAGCCAGCCTGAGGTGAAGAAGGGAGAAAAAGAAATAGACCCTGGGATTCTCAAACGTTTTTAATGGAGGTGGCAAATGAAACGAATATTTGTGTTTTTGGTGGTTATCTTAGTTGTCAGCTTGGTTTCTGAAGGAATCGCCCAGACGACCAGAACAACTACTGGTTCTACTTCAACCAGAAGCACAACTGGAAGTACAACAAGAACCTCTACTGGGACCGGCACCCGTTCTAATTTGGGCCGAGGAACGACGACTGGAACTGAGACTAACCGTCAAGGGGAAATAGCCTCTTTCCTTTCAGCCATCATCGGTGGGATGATGCGACATCCTGACCCTATTATCAGAAAACAAGCAGTTCAGTCAGTCATTCAGGGAGCCGGCGGAACGACTACCACCAGTGGTAGCAGCACCAACACTGGTGGTATTCGCGGGCTGCTTTCTACCAATACCCCGGGTACCGGAACCGGTAGCACTACCACTGGTACCGGCGTGGGGATAGTTACTTTTGTGCCTGACCTTTACATGCTTCTGGCTGATCCGGACCCTGAAGTTCGGGATATCGCCTCTGTTGGGCTGGATGTTCTTTTTGGAACA
>JAMWDF010000208.1 GCA_023818865.1 Candidatus Omnitrophota bacterium | reverse complement strand
TTAGTTTGCGCTCATCTCCGGAGAATGAAGGTGGATGCTTATGTTTGTTTGCCCCTGATTGCCAAAGGGGAAGTCTTGGGGTTGCTCCATCTCAATTGTAGTTGTCCCCAGAGCCAGGAGTCTTTGAAGGAAATGAGTGAAATTGCTGTCACGATTGGTGAGTACCTTGCTCTCTCCTTGGCGAATATCAAGCTGCGGGAAACTTTAAGAATGCAATCTATCAGAGATCTTCTCACCGGGCTTTACAACCGTCGGTATCTGGAAGAAACCATGGCCAGGGAGATTCTCCGGGCGGCCAGGCGAAAGTCTACCTTAGCCGTGGTTATGATAGACATTGACCACTTCAAGCAATTTAATGATTTGTACGGCCACGGAGCTGGGGATGAACTGCTGGGCCAATTGGGGCATTTCTTCCGCACCAGAATCAGAGGGAGTGACATTGCCTGTCGTTATGGCGGAGAAGAATTTACTTTGGTGATGCCTGATGCCGGATTGAAGGATGTGGTGCGGCGGGCAGAAGAGTTACGGGTGGCTGTCAAGGAGTTGCGGGTCCATTATCAGGGTCAACTTCTTGGGTCAATCACTCTTTCTATGGGAATAGCCATTTATCCTCAACACGCTTCTACGGCAGATGATTTGCTCCGGCTGGCTGATGCGGCTTTATATCAGGCAAAAAAACAAGGCAGAGATAGGGTGATGGTGGCTTGAAATGATATCAGCAGGAGAGACATTAAAATAATTCCTGGGCACTAAGTTAGAAGCAAAAATAAATTAACGACTGATTGGAATATCCGCATTTTTCTTTTTACATAAGCCTGGCTATATCTGGAGGGAAATATGGAAAAGAGAGAGGCGAGATTCTTGGTTGGTCTTGGCGGAGCTTTCTATCCGGAGCATCATCCGCGGGAAACCTGGCAGGAATATATCCGCCTGGCAGGCGAATTAGGACTGAAGGCGGTAAGAATAGGTGAGTTTGCCTGGGATAAGATGGAGCCGGAAGAAAACTATTATGATTTTTCCTGGCTGGATGAAGTTTTTTCTCTGTTAAGCCAGGAAAATATTCAGGTGGTTTTATGCACTCCGACTGCGGTTCCGCCTATCTGGGCTTGTGAGAGATATCCGGAAATTTTTCCGGTCCTGGAAGATAGTCGCACCTTTGGTTTTGGAGTCAGACGGTATACCTGCCCCACCTCGCCAGCTTATCGGCGTCTTTGCCAGAATATCGTTGAAGCGATGGCGGAGCATTACGGAAAAAACCCAGTGGTATACACCTGGCAGATTGACAATGAACTGGGACATCCCTTCTGCTTCTGTTCTCGGTGTCTCCAGGCTTTCCAGGAGTGGTGCCAGAGGGAATATAAAACGATAGAAGTTTTTAACGAAGCCATGGTCTTAAGCTTTTGGGGACAGACCCTGAAAAAAGTTTGACCAGATAAATTTTTCCAACTCTTCTAAGCATCCTGGTCTGTGGCAGGCTTACGACCGGTTTTTCTCCGAAGTAACCATTGATTGTTTTCGGCTTCAGGTAGAAACTTTAAGGAAGTATGGAGTCAAAGTTCCAATTACTACCAATATGATGCTGACCTGGCACGGATATAACCACGAAATCTTTGGATGTTATTGCCGGCGACCATTACGGATTAGGCAAAAGGAAAGTGAATGAAGAATTACGTTTTCTCCGGGAAAAAATAAAGGAAGCCAGACCCACCTCGTCTGAAATCGCCTTCCTCTATTCCCACGAGAATCACTGCGAGTTTGCTCGGAATCACCACCCTGGTTTTTTGCCGATCCGTTTGGTAATGGTTATTGCCTACACCTAACCAGACATTTTGCCGCTTTAGTCCACCATCATCTTTTGGCAGACATCGTTCACCCTGGAGCGACGTTGGAGAAATACCAGGTGTTGATTGTCCCGGCTTGTTTTATACTTCCCCGGTTTCTGGCGCAGCGACTGGCTGCTTACGTGGAGAAAGGCGGTATTTTGGTGATGACCGGTTACTCAGGAATGGCCGATGAAAACGGTCGCATCTGGCAACAGCCCCGGCCAGGAAATCGGATGGGACGGGATGGTTTTGACCTAAAGGGAGCGATAGTTTTTCTGGCAGCTGATGCTTCTGCTTATGTTACCGGTCATAATTTGATTGTAGATGGTGGTTTTACCCGGTTCAAATAAAAGGGGAGTAAACATGGCTGAGAAAATGAAAATTTTGGTAGTGGGGTGTGGCTCCATCGGGAAAAGACACTTGAAAGTATTAACAGAGAGACCGCAAGTGGAGATTGCCGCTTGTGAACTCAGGCGAGAAGTTTTCCCGCAGATTGAAGAAATCAGTCCTGAGATTGCTATCTTTAATAACCTGGAGCTGGCTTTGGCTTGGCAGCCTCAAATTGCCATTGTGGCTGTACCCAATCAGTTTCACCATACAGTGGGTATCCAGTGTTTGAGGGCCGGGGTCCATGTTCTCTGTGAGAAACCGCTGGCTGATACAGTAGAGCATGCCACCCAGTTGGTGGAGACGGCGAAAGAAAAGAAAAGGGTGCTGGCAGTGGTTTTTAGTGAGCGTTACCGGCCGTCAATTCTTTATCTGGAAAATCTGGCGGGTAGCGGGCAGATGGGTAATCTTCTGGCAGGTCGAGCGATGGTGGGCACATACAATACTTTACTTTGCGCCACTACTGACTCCCGGAGCGAACAGGTTGGCTCCCTTTTGCTTGATTACACCCATGAGTTTGACTTCCTCCGGGCTATTTTCGGGAATGTTGAGGATATCTACTGCGTTGGGCATAACCTGGGCCGAAGGAAACTTTTGCAAGTTAATCCTACTGTAGCGGTGGTAGTTTTGAGGTATACTGGCGGGGCGATTGTTTCAGTGCACCTGGACTATATCCAGCATCCGCAGAGAAGGCTCTTGGAGGTAATTGGTGAAGAACTCACTGTTGCATTAGACTTACAAACAGATGTGATGAAAATCTATGACTGGAAACAAGACGGCTACCGAGTATTAACCTTTGACCCGGTGCGGAATGAGAGGATTAAGGCTGAACATCAGGATATGATTAAGGCGGTGTTGAAGGGAACGAAGCCAAGGGTGACCGGGGAAGAAGCCTTAGAGGTCCAGAAGGTGGCTGAAGAAGCCATCAGACAGTTAACCATTCATTAAGCGGGGAGGAGTATATGTGGCAGGAGCCAGTTTGGGCAGAGAATGACCTTTTTCTCATGGCTGACCAGAAGTTAGTGGAAAAGGCAGAGAAAGCAACTTTTTCTGTCTGTCAGATGGAAAAACATCCTGAGCCAGTATTAATCCCGGAGCAAACCTGGGAAGGAGGAAATGGTAAACATTCCAAGCCAGTTCACCAGGACCCGGTTGATGGCAGCGTGCTTTTTGATCCGGAACAAGAGAAGTTTCATTGTTGGTATCGGATTCACAGTCGTTTAGCGACGGCGGGTAACGTTGGATACGCAATTAGCCGGGATGGTCTTAACTGGGAAAAACCGGTGGTTGGTCTGGTTCAGTTTGAACAATCATTGAAAAATAATCTGGTGCCTATTTCTGTTCCGCCGATCAAAAGTCAACACCTGAGCGGGGTCTTACCCAATTATTTGGACTCGCTACCAGCAAAACTTATCGGGACGGTTTATTCCAGTTTTGATGACCCGATCTATTCTTCGGGAATTACCTTTATTTACAGCCAGGATGGGCTACACTGGCAGGCTCATTTTCCTCCGGTGCTACCTCTGGATGGCGATGCCCACTGTTTGATGTGGGATCCGAACAACCGGTGTTATCTATGCACTACCCGTTCCTACCAGCACTACCACTTGGTTCGCCGATTTCAGTTGAAAGGGATGTCGCAATTGCGGAACAAACGGCACATTGCACTGGCACGAAGTCGTGACCTCGTTCACTGGACTCCGATGGTGACTGTTCTTGAAGCCGACCAAGAAGATCCGGAAAACGCTGAACTCTACTTGATGTACATTATTCCTTACGGGAATGCTTATACTGGTTTGGTGCAACTTTTTTATCCTGATAAAACGATGACCTATGGCCCACTGGAAATGTTTCTTG
>JAMWDF010000207.1 GCA_023818865.1 Candidatus Omnitrophota bacterium | reverse complement strand
AACCAAGGATTCATTGTGTATTTCTAACAGGCTGTTCTGACTGGTGATTGAAATATCAAAATTTGACATAGAGGCCCCTTTAAATGTGCCTGATTGCTTGGATCGGGTCCATCCGGGCCGCCCTTATTGCTGGGAGTACTGACGCCACAACAGACGCTGAAAGAACTGTCAAACAAGACCAGGCTACCTGCTCCAGTCTTATCAACGGCTTCACTATAGTATCAAAGCCGATAAATTTGGCCACACCAGCCGCAAATGAAGAAAGGTTAACGCCGTGCGAGAAAAAATAGGTTGAAGCAATGGCGGTCAAAGTCAACCCGGCAACCAGCCCCAATAGTCCGATACAGAAGGCTTCTCCTAATACCATCGTAACAAGCTGGGCCGGGGTGCTACCCATAGCCAGAAGTACACCAAATTCTGGATATCTCTCCTGGATAGCCATAAGCATAGTGTTCATAATCGCCATAGCAGCAATCACACTGATAATAAGCATAAGGATCCTTTGCATCGCCAGGTCCAGTTCAATCATCTGGACAATATCTGGGGCAATCTCTTTCCAAGTTAGTACTTCAAGGGTAGCCGAATCAATGTGCTCCAACAAATAGTCTCTGATAGCAGTTACCAGAGAAGAGTCCTCGGCTAACAGGACGATCTCAGAAATGTTCTCTCCGTAAGCAAGAAAGTCCTGAGCCATTTTCAAAGGAATCCAAACAAAGGAACGATCCATCTCCGGGTTACCAGTCCGACAGATGCCGATCACCTGAAAAGCCTCAGCGACCAGGGAGCCGTCAAAAGCCTGGGCCATAATAATCAGTTTTTCCCCTAAATGGAGGTGAAGATTTTTCGCCAGTTGCTCTCCCACCAAGCAATTTCTAAAATCGTTTGCCTGGGAGGTAAGGTATCGGCCCTCAACAATACATTTGGCGGTCAGAGTTATTTTTGCTTCTGCTTCCGGTTCGACGCCGGTCACCATTGCTCCCACAGAATTACTACTGGTGCTGGCCAGGGCTTGGAAACGGACCCGCTTGGCAAAGGATGGTTTACCAGGGGCCTGTTGGACAAGACGGTCCGGTAAAGGGAGAAAGCAATTTTCCACCGTAGGGTTAGCCTGAAATCCGTGTGCGTGAATCTGAATATGTCCCATGAAGACCCGGACAGCATTAGTCACCATTTTTTCATGGAAACCATCATAAAGCGCGTTAGAAATAATTAAGGTGGCCAGTCCAAGGGCAACAATAGATAAAGTCAAAACAGTCCGGCGTCCGTTCCTTTTAACATTCCGGAAAGATATTTTCAAGAAAGTCATGGGGTAGGACGAGCCAGATTAGTTAGAGTAAAAACTGATTCGGGAATTTGGATATCAAATTCCAGTTCGCGATACACCAGCCGGGTGTGACGCCCAGGCTTCAAAAGATTAGTCATGGTCCAAACCGAGGGAAAGTCCCGGTCGCCGAAACTCTTCACCTCTGAAAAATCCAAGCGTTTAACCGGTTGTTGACTGTCGGCAAAAAATTCTTGTCTCGCTGGGAAATAATCTTTGGTAATGGTAAAAATCACCTGTTTCCAAAGGCTAACAATGCCTGGTTTGGGTTCACATTTAATGACCCAGGCAGGTTTCTGTCCGATCAAAATTGTCTGAAGTAAGGTGGGTTGATAGTCGGTCACGTAACTGTAAGTCTTGACCATATCATCATTAGAAAAATCGCTACCCATCCAAGGTTGCATCATCATGGAAGGAGGAATTTTAATGGTTCGCTCTACCGTTGGTAAATAGTTCCACATATTGCTTCCTAGACGCAAGGAACTTACCCCCCGTTCCTTAGCTGGTTCAATTATTTTTACCAGCGAACGCTCCCGGCCGGCCGCCCAGCTAACGACGGTTAGCTGCCTTGTCCATTTGGGAGTAACGATGGTCATTTCCACTACCGCCCGATTGGTCTTACCCCGCAAACGGCTATCCATTTTTTCCATGATCTGGCTGGCTGTTTCTTCACCCGCACTCGCTCTCCAGAAAACAAAGAGAAAAAAAAGGCAATTAATCTGGAAACTTATCCTCGCTTGCCTCATCTATCCCCACCAGGACTCTTTGAAATAGTTTTTTCTCCATTGAGAATAACCTTTTAATTGTTCTCTGGTCAACCAACCAAAGTAGATTTTTCGCTTCAGCGGAAGTAACGATGAAGAAATAGGATTATCATTTCCACCGATAACAGAAGTAAAGCCAGGAAAGTCACGGCAAGCAAACCATGTTCCCTGTCACCTCGTTTAAGAATCAGTCCGCTTAAGGCCAGATTTATCAACACATAAAGGGTTAACCATCCAATTACACTGGTTGCCAACCAAAAAAAAACATTCTTCCCTTTCCCGGATGAAAAAAACAGCTTATAATCAGCGGAAAAATTATTTTGGGC
This sequence comes from Candidatus Omnitrophota bacterium, assembly GCA_023818865.1. Classification (GTDB taxonomy): domain Bacteria; phylum Ratteibacteria; class UBA8468; order B48-G9; family DSTR01; genus JAMWDF01. Next base: position 1,665 of record JAMWDF010000207.1, on the reverse strand, counting down.
CAGCGCCGCCAAGTCAGCTGGCGACTATTTTGTGAGATTTTGCGGTACATGCCTAACGAGTAATTGACCGCCGGAAGAAGAAGAAAGCTGATGCCTGAACCGGCGGCTATTCCCAAACAAAAGCGAAAAAGGTGACTATGATAGACCAGGTTGAGAGAGGAGGCTAAACCTTCTCCGGACATTACTGCTGCTGCTCCAATTACTAGTAGGAGAGTGGCTTTATCAGGAAGTAACTGTGTGCGACTATAGCCATTGATTGCTTGAGAAATTAGTCCCAAGAGAAAACCAGCGTATAGCCCGGTACAACGAGCACAAAGAGGCAACGGTAATCCGCCCAGCGACCAGGTTCGTTCTTTAGCCTGATGACAGAATAAGGATAGCAAGTTATAAATCCAGGAGAGATGGGTTTCCATCAGGTATTATTATTGGATAGATAGCTAGAAGCAACAGTAACTGGTTGGGTGTCCGAGGTATCAACCGATGATAAAAAAGACTGAAGACAGGTCTTTCCTGATAGTTCCGTGGATGTCCACTTGGCGCCTCTGTAAAAGTACCGTTTGTAAGGTGGCTGCTTAGGAGCCCGGGGAAGTTTACGGCCCAATATTCCCAGAGCGCAGGCTAGAACAAGAAGGTATGATTTAAACCGGCCAGCCAGACCCAGCGGCCCAAACTCTTTCAGATATTCCTGGCGGAGCCGCTCAACCTTCTTCTTAACTGGCGGAGTGGGCAGAAAAATTTTGACCGCTGTGAGTACTGGTCGAATTTCTTTACACCAGCGTTCGTGAAAAGCCGCGCGTTTTCTGATGCGATTATCCGGGTGATTTTTACACCAGCGATATCCCTGAAGATAGACTTCAAGTGAACGCAGAACAGATGGTCCATTAATCTCATAAAGGCGACGAAGAGTCTCCTTCACTCCCTGGTAGATTTGCTCTTCAGTCAAGTGAAGATGTCGGTGCATGGTGCTATAAAGGTGAAAGTCTTTCCAGCGAAATCCTTTCGTCTTTAGCCTTTTGTTTGCTTCCAGCTGTTTCCACAATCGGGTGCCTGGACAGGGCATCAGACTAGAAATTTGAGAGAACGTAGGATTGAGACGAACCACATGGGCGATGTCTTCTTCCAAATTTTGCTGGGTGTGATGATCCCACCCCACAATGAAGGAACCGACCGTGGTAATTCCAGCAGCATGGAGAGCGTCAAAAAGTTCCCCGATATCTCGGCCTTGTCTCTTAGGCAAATGGCTAAATTTGGATTCAATGCCTATCCATAGAGACTGGACCCCCATCCTTACTAGTTCATCTATGGAAAAAGCAGACAGGGCTCTCACGCTGGCGAAGGCGCCCCAGTGAATCCTATCCAGACTCAAGTCAGAGTCCTTGTTAATCAGCCTGGCCAGTTCCCGGACATAAGATGGGTCGTCGAAGAAATCCTCATCAAAAATCCAGACAAAACCGTAACGGCGTTCAATCAGTCTCCGTTTCATGATGCTCCAAAGTTGATCCGGAGAAAGAAGCCGAACCTTGCGGTGATGGAAAAAGGCTGAGGTAGCGCAAAACTCGCAGGCTGAGCGGCAACCTAGGGCAGAAACAATATTGTTAAAGTAGTAGCGAACACCAAGGATGCGGAGCGGACAAGGAGCAAAGTCCTGGCGAATGGGCTCCTCGA
>JAMWDF010000206.1 GCA_023818865.1 Candidatus Omnitrophota bacterium | reverse complement strand
TGCCTTTTCCCGGGATGGACTGAATTGGCTGCGGGTTGACCGGAAAAGACCAATTCTGCCCCGGGGAGGTCCTGGTACCTGGGATAGTGCCCATGTGACCATCTGTACCAATCTGCCTTACCCGGAAGGGAAAAACCTCCGCTTCTGGTACGGAGGGAAGAATACTGAGCATTGGCAAGCAGGTAATGCTGCTTTAGGGACAGCTACTCTGCGCCGAGATGGATTTGCCTGTTGGCAGGCAGGATCTGAGGAGGGCTGTTTGACCACTGTTCCCCTTGAGATGAATTGGGCAACCTGGCTTTTTCTGAATGTGGAAGCAGTCCGCGGCGAGGTGCGGGTAGAAATTCTTGATGCTGAAACGATGATGCCTTTAAAGGGAACATCGCGGCAGGAATGTCAACCAATTACCGGTGACGAAGTCAGAGCCCCGGTGATTTTTGGAAAGGAGAGGGGAACATTTATTCGTTACACTGGCCGGGTGAGGATAAGATTTTTTCTCAAACAGGCCCGTCTTTTTGCATTTAAAGCGCCAAATCTGAAAATTTCTTGTACTTCTTGATTCAGCTAACTGTAGTTAGAAGTTTCTTGAAAAACCGCAGGTCCATTCTTGTTTGGTCAATAACTGAATCAATCTCCAGTTCAGAATATTCGCTGTGAAATGAAATTGGACCGGTAAAGTTCTTGTCTTTTAGAATTCTTGCCAGGGTTAACCAGTCAGTATATCCCTCACCCAGAGGAACGACCCGCAGCCTCCATTCAAGGCGGTTTTCTACTAGAACCCTTTGTCTGATGATATCTTTTAGTGCCAAGGCGCTCCAGTATTCGGCAATGATATCAAGGGCCATTGAGAGTGGCTCGCCTACGATGGATAGGTGACCTGTGTCAGCGAAAATGCCTACATACCTTGGGTCAAACCCTTTCACCAGGTTCATTGCTGAACAAGAATTGAGCCCCATTGTTTCACCGGAATGGTTGTGAATCAACACCTTCACCCGGTGTTTTTCCGCTAAGCGGGAGAAAACTTCCAATTTTTTTCTAATCTGTTCCACAGTTTTCCAATATCCGTTGTCTTGTCTAACCCAGTACCCAAGTTTAACCAGAGGGACTCCTGCCTCACCTGTGGCTGCCAGGAATTTTTCTGTTTCTGGTTTTTCCGGGTCAGTAAAATCTCCAGGAGTGGTGACCAAGGGGATAACCAAGCCCTCTTCTTGGAAAATTCGGCAGGCTTCGGGTAATTTTCGCTTAATGTTGTCTGGATTGACTGGATAACCAGATCGGACACACAAATCAGCACCTTTTGCTCCTAATTCTGCTAGTTTTTGGGCTAAAACAGATAAAGGCAGGGGTTGGAGGTGTTTGGTAAAAACGATGAGGGGAGATAACATTTTCTTCATTATTTACCCTTCAGAATTATCCATCATGATATCATTGTAGCTTTAGAAAAGCAAGTCTTATCTCTTTCCGGTTAGGCAAGATTAAGGTAAAATAACAATGTGGATATTGACTGGAAACAGGTAAAGGAGTTTGTTGTTTCGGTGGGGAACAGAACTCACCGGGCGGTTTTAGAGGAAGTTGGACCAAGGGATGAGCTGTATCTGCGGGTGGTAGATCGAGACCACCCATTTCAGAAGGCGGCTACCGGAGGACCGGGGAGTGTTAGTTTCGCCTATCAGGGACAAAAATACTGTTTTCGCGGTAAGGTCTGCGCTCATAGCGAAGGCCAGATTATGGTGCTCAGGGAAGCAGGTATTATTATCAACCACCGGAGTGAACTTAGATTAAGCGTGCCCCCTTTTCCTGCTACCTTGATAGAAAAAGCCTTATTCAGGACAAGATCTATTGAAGGATTTGTCTATGACATCTGTAAGAATGGAGTGAAAGTGGCCACCGAGATAATCCTAGAAACTGGTAAGTACTACCGGTTTTCTACTTCCCTAGCAGTGAGGCGAAGTTATCGGGATTTTGCGGCGCTTTGTAGCGTCAGGTATTCTCTGCCTGAGCGAACCAGGTTTTTTTCCGGGCTAAAATTTGAGCAGATGGAGACTGAATCAGCCAGGACCCTGGATAAGTTTCTGAACGAAGTCCGAGCCGAAACAGGATTAGTTTGAAGTCAGGCGCCTGTAGCTCAGCTGGATAGAGCAATGGGCTTCGAACCCAGAGGTCGCGCGTTCAAATCGCGCCAGGCGCGTTCGTCTGGGAAAAATATCTAAGGAAGGCTTGATGTGTTGATTAGTAATTACCCGGAGGGAAAAGTGAGAATTATTGATGCCCACAACCATCCTGACTGGCATGGCCACAATCTGGGAAAATTTCTGGCTAATATGGACCAATACGGAATTGAAAAAACCTGGCTACTTTCTTGGGAGTGCCCCCAGGATGAGTATGCTAACACCAGTGCCTGGGTAGGAGAGGCCACTGGTCCAATTCCTTTTTCCCGATGTCTCTCATATGCTGAGAGAGCACCGGAGAGATTTATCCTGGGTTATGCTCCGGACCCGAGACGGCCGGAGGCGATTGACCGGATGAAGGCGGCTATAGAAATCTACCACGTCAGGGTGTACGGAGAACTGAAATTAAGAATGATGTATGACAACTGGGATGCTTTGAGGATGTATCGGTTTTGCGGAAAGAAAAAAATTCCGGTAGTAGTCCACCTTGATTACGCTTTTGGCGGCCAGGCAAGCTATCCCCGGCCTGACTGGTGGTATGGAGGAGGCATTGATGCCTTAGAGAGAGCCATTCAACAGTGTCCAGAGACTGTGTTTCTGGGGCATGGGCCTGGTTTCTGGGCTCATATCTCTGGTGATGACAAATACATCCGGGAAAGCTATCCAGGGGGGCGAATTCTTCCTGGGGGCAGGGTACCAGAAATGTTAAGGAAATACCTCAATCTCTATTGTGACCTTTCAGCTGGTTCTGGTTGGAATGCCTTAAACCGGGACAGGGAATTTGCGAAAGAGTTCTTGCTGGAATTCCAGGACAGAATACTTTATGCCCGGGACTATTTTGACAACCGTCACCAGCAGTTGCTCAATTCCTTCGGGTTACCAAGAGCAGTTCTGGAAAAAATTTATTTTCGCAATGCCCTGAAATTGGTCCCGGAAGAAAAAGGTCTGGGTAAAAGAAAGAAAAGATAGGTAGCAAGTGAATGAACTCTGACCAGGGGTAGTGTCAGTTTCTCTTTTAACCCAGCCTTCAGGTATAATATTCCCGCTAAAATCAATGGTGGGTGTAGCTCAGCGGTTAGAGCGCCAGACTGTGGCTCTGGATGCCGGGGGTTCAAATCCCCTCACCCACCCTGAAGGTTTTTTCAATCAGCAAGAATCAGGATAGAGAATTATTCCCATCAAGGGGGCTCAAGATTTATGAGAAAGCAAGATACACTTAAGGTCAGTGATAATCAAAGGAGAACAATCTCCACAACGCTCATCATGCTGGATGAAATGCTATGTGAGTTTGACCGGATTGCAGCCGGGCAGGAGACTCGCTCCATAATGTATGCTGAGAAGAACTCTCTTTCAGCAAAGCAGAAGGCCCAGCTTAGGGGAATCATGACAACTATGCGGGAAATCATTAGGCAGATAAAAGAGAGATTATCGCTTGAGACAGAAGAGGTTAATCTGGCGAACCGCATCTGGTCAAGCGCTTCAGTCTTCTGGGAAGTTTTGATTGAGACGAAAAGTGAGCGCCTCAAAGGATATGGAACAATCACGCCGTCTTTGGCTGATTTTATTAACCCTAAAATAGATGAGCTTATCAAACATCTGACGGGAATTGTGGAAACGATGAATACATCTGCCCTGGGAAAAAAGAAATGACAGGCTTCAGCAGTGGGGAGATGTCATTCCTCTTGCTATGGCGAATTTTTACTAGGACAAAATTCATTAAATATCTCATGGCCGAGACGCAAGGAGCCATCGGCTTCAATAAAGGAAAGGTTGCCAGGAAAACCTAACGGACCAAACTCCGGCCGATGAGCATCGGCAATTAGGCTATGGCAAAGCCATTGATGGCAAAAGTGAAGCTTCAGGTGCCGGGCGGACAGGCGACACCGGCGCCTCCTGTGGGTCCTGCGCTTGGCCAGCACGG